>CAXTTR010000014.1:0-17573 GCA_964247215.1 uncultured Sphingomonadaceae bacterium | reverse complement strand
CCGGCGACTTCTACGGCATGGGCCATAACGAGATGCTGATCGGCGAGGCGGTGCGCGGCCGCCCGCGCGACAGCTACCAGCTCAGCGTCAAGTTCGGCACGATGCGCGATAGCAACGCGCGCTGGGCGGGGATGGACGGGCGTCCGGCGGCGGTGAAGAACTTCATCGCCTATACGCTGCAGCGGCTCGGGGTCGATCATATCGACATCTACCGGCTCGCCCGGCTCGATCCGGAAGTGCCGATCGAAGACACCATCGGCGCGATGGCGGAGCTGGTGCAGGCCGGGTGGGTCCGCCACATCGGGCTGTCCGAGGTCGGTGCCGCCACCATCCGGCGCGCTGCCGCCGTCTACCCGATCTCCGACCTGCAGATTGAATATTCGATCATCGCACGCGGCATTGAGGATGCAATTCTGCCCGTCTGCCGCGAGCTCGGCATCGGCATCACCGCCTACGGCGTGCTCGCGCGCGGGCTGATCAGCGGCCACTGGAGCAAGGACAAGGCGCAACCCGGCGACATGCGCGCGATGACGCCGCGTTTCCAGGGCGACAACATCGGCGTCAACCTCGGGCTGGTCGAGGCGATGCGCGCCGTCGCCGAAGCCGAGGGCGTCACCGTCGCGCAGATCGCCATTGCGTGGGTGCTGGCACAGGGCACCGACATCGTGCCGCTGATCGGCGCGCGCCGGGTCGCGCAGCTCAGCGAAGCCTTGGCAGCAACCACGGTCACCCTGTCGGCCGATAACCTCCAGCGCCTCGCTGCAGCTATCCCCAAGGGCGCTGCCGCCGGCGAGCGTTACCCCGAAGCGCAGATGCGCATTCTGGACAGCGAGCGGCGCTAGATGCCGCGGACCAGCCAGCGCGCGGCGGTACCAAGCAAACCGCGACTGGGTCGCCGCGGCTTCGTCCATATGGCGCTCGGCGCGGCGCTGATGCCTTGGCTGCCGGCGGACAGCTTCCGTCTGAGCGCTGCCGCGGCAGCGACGGACAGAGCTGGCGTCGTCAAGCCCGATCCGCGTGATCCGCTCACGGTCGTCACTGATGACCTGATCACCGCCGGGCACATCCTGTCGAACGAGAACACCATCGACGCCTTCGGCCATGTCAGCAGCCGCCATCCAACCCGCCCGGGGCACTTCCTGATGTCGCGCGCCCGGGCGCCCGGCCTATCGGAGCCCGCCGACATCATCGAGTTCGACGCGGCGGGCGAACCCGTCGACGCTGCGGGACGCCATCCCTATCTCGAACGCTATATCCACGCCGGGGTGTACGAAGCGCGGCCCGATGTCCGCGCCGTCGTCCACGACCACAGCCGCGAGGTTGTGCCGTTCAGCGTCTCGACGGTCCCGCTGCATCCGTTGGGCCACACCGGCGGTGTCATCGGCGCGGCGGTGCCGGTGTGGGATATCCGCGAGCACTACGGCGACCACACCAACATGCTGGTTTCGAGCCTCGCCATGGGCCGCGATCTGGCGCGCCGTTTGGGGCAGGGTCCGGCGCTGCTGATGCGCGGCCACGGCGCCGTCATCGCCGCGAAGTCAATCCGGCTCGCGACCTTCACCGCGATCGGCCTCGACACACAGGCACGGCTGCTGCACGACGCGGTCAGCCTCGGCGCGGTCAACGGACTGTCGCCCGGCGAAGTCACCGCCACTGCCGGCCTGTTCGAACCAGGCACGCCAGGCGACAGCGTCAACCGCGCGTGGGAGTATTGGTGCTCACGCGCCAATGTGCCCTTTCACGCGGCCGGAGCGTAGTTAAGTTCCATAGTTGAATGGTTGCAACCATCTACTTTCACGGCGCGCTTCGCCATGATGGACTACGCCGCAAGCGGAACGGCACTGCAATTGTACAATGATCTGAGTGCTCACTTTCATCGTCCCGGGTGCACCAACTTTGGGCAAAAGTAAGAATTTCTGCCGTACCGTGTTCGTTACCCGCCACGTCTGATATTCCGATTATTATGGAAAACGTTGTGCGGGTCGTATCTATTTTTGATTGCGGCCAGTCGCTTGAAATTTGAACCGTAAGCATCACGAACAGGCGCGGCACCCTCATACGACAAATAGTTGATGTAAGTTTGTGCGCTGTTGACAGGCCTGAATCGCTCCGCAGCGTCGAGAACCCATGCTAATTTCTCCTGTGGTGCAGTGGTCCCGTGCCAGGATGTCGCCACGTTATAAAGGATATGCCCGGATTGCCGGATGAACGGCGTCGAGCCGACGGGCGTGCGGCACAGTGCACCGTGCATGTAGTGCAAGATGCCGATCGCACAGCCCTCAGGCCCGCCCCGATCAAGGACTGCTGCGAGCGCATCGATCGCGCTCTCGCTCAGTCCATCGAATTCGCCGCCCCGCCAGAACTGGTTCTCGAACGGTGGTGGCCCGCCGGTCTCGACGAAACTGTGGTAAGCTTGCGGTTTTATGGTATCGACCACCGGCGGGGAGAACGCCTTGAGCGCGGCGACGACCCGCTCGCCCTCTGCGGGATCGCCCGACCAGCATAGCCGGACCGTGACGGTGCGACGGGGTTGAAGCGGAAGCACAACGACAAGATCCAGTGCGTCGGGACTTTCGGCCAGGAAGCCGTGCAGGAACCGAAGAAAGCGGGCGATATCGGTTTTGAAGACAAGCGTGCCGCCCAGAACCTGAGCGAGTGTTTGCAGTTGATAGGTGAACGCCGTCGCGACCCCGAAATTACCACCGCCGCCGCGCAGTCCCCAGAAGAGCTCGGGATGGTTTCTGGCGCTGGCCTGCACAAAGCGGCCGTCGGCGGTTACCATCTCGACTGCCAGCAGATGATCGACGGCCGCGCCGTAGCTGCCGCACAGCCACCCGATGCCGCCGCCTAACGTCAGTCCGCCTAGACCTACCTGACCGAGTGTACCCAGAACGGGTGCAAGTCCTAGGGGGCCTCCCGCAGCAGTCAGCGCGCCCGCCCGGGCACCGGCACCCGCGCGCGCGGTGCCGGTCGCGGCGTCGACCCGGATTGCAGCCATCCTGCAAAGGTCGATGACAACGCCGCTGGCGGTCGTCGAAGCGCCGAACGCATCGTGGCCGCCGGATCGCACCGAAACCTCAAGATCATGGGTGCGGGCGAACTCCAAGGTCCGCGCGATGTCGTCGGGGCTTTCGGGTTGGACAACCAGCGCCGGGAAGCGATCGGTGACCGGTGTGGGGCCTAGGCCTCGGCGCGCACTGTCATAGCCGGCGTCCGTCGGGGTATACAGCCGCCCGGTAATCTTATCGCGAAGACCCTGCGCGGTCTGGGGCGTGCCCGATACTGCCTTGGCCGGTCGACAAACCAACGCCGCGGCGATCGGCAACGCCGGCAAGATCAGGTCGCGTCTGGTGATCAACACTGAGCGCCACCCCCTTCCTTGCCGATCCGGCCGATGGTGCAACGAGCAGCGCTGTCAGGACAGGCTGTCTCATCAACACCGCATCTTACAGCCAGTCGGTTCACAAACATCGGTCGCGCGGTTCCATGCAAGAAACAAGGAGCGTCGCTTGTTAGTTGCATTTCCTCTTGAGATGCGCAATACCGGTTCTGCTAACGACATCTCGAGCAGAAACAGCTGCTGCCGGGATGCAAACGACGAACGACCGCGGAGTCGGCCAGGAGCCGCTCGTGTAGCAACCACTGGACGTTGGGGGAGGGTTTGTTGAAGAGCCTGCAAGAGCTAATCGATTCCAAGGACGATCTGGTCGAGTATTTTTACAACGATACGATCTCCCCCTTTCACCAGTCGCGAACGGGATTGTTCGCAACAAAAAACCTGATCGCGCCGGAGTATAGCAATTGGCGGGAGGAGCAGCGGGCTTGGCGCGAAACCGCGGTGCTGTTCAACCAGTCTCACCACATGCCGGTTTTATACGTGAAGGGTCCGGACGCCCGCCGGATGCTCGAATATCTGTCACCCTGCTCGTTCGCGAATCTGTCGACCAGCCGGGCCAAACAGTATTTCGCGTGTACGCCTCGGGGACACCACGTCGGCGATTGCGTCGTCTATTACCATGGCGAGGAAGAAGGCTTCGAGCTGATCAGCGGAATGCCGATCCTGAACTGGGTCCGCTTTCACGGCGAGACCGGCGATTACGATGTGTCGATGCGCTTCGACCCGACCACACCGTTCAACCCGACCGGCAAACGTACAAAATACCGGTTCCAGGTAGAGGGGCCGAATGCCCGCGCCATCCTCGACGAAGCCTGCGACGGCGGCTTTCCTGAAATCAAGTTTTTCCATGTCACCAGCGTCGACATGCGCGGCCACAAGGCGCAGGTGCTGCGGCACGGTATGGCCGGCCACGCCGGGGCGGAACTCTCGGGACCATATGACGAGCTCGAGGCCGTACGCGATATGCTGGCCGGCATCGGCGAGAAATACGGCCTGCGGCAAGCCGGCTCGCGGACCTATTTCAGCACGGCGGCGGAAGACGGCTGGGTGCCCTATCCGCTGCCTGGAATCTATACGGGCGAGGAGCTTCGCGCCTACCGCGAGTGGTTGCCGGCCGACAGCTGGGAAGGCGCGGCACAACTCGCGGGCAGCCTGTATTCGAGCAACATCGAGGATTACTATTGGACGCCGTCGGGTCTTGGCTACGACCGGCTGGTGAAGTTCGACCACGACTTCATCGGGCGGGCGGCCCTGGAGGCGGCGCTCGGCAAGCCGCGGCGGGTCAAGCGCGCGTTGCAGTGGAACCGGGAGGATGTCCTCAAGATATACGCGACCCAACTGCAGCCCGGCCCGCTATACAAGGCGATCGATCAGCCGACTTCGTACTTTGGCTGGCCGCAGGCCGACGAGGTGCGCTCGCAGGAAGGCGTGCTGGTCGGCATGTCGCAGTTTGCCGGCTACAATATTAACGAGCGAGATATGCTGTCGCTGTGCTGTATCGATGAGGAATACGCCGATCTCGGACGGGAAGTAGTGATTACCTGGGGCGAGGTGAATGGCGGTTCGCGCAAGGCCCATGTCGAGCGGCATGAGCAAACGACGATCCGGGCGATCGTCTCTCCAACGCCCTATTCCAAAGCTGCGCAGGCGAACCTTCGCGCCACGCTCTGACCAGCGACGGCGGTGTCTGACGGCGGCTGCCGTCAGACACCGGACCCCGGCTGTTTAAAACCTGATCGAGGCGCCAAGGCCGTAGGTACGAGGCGCAGTGCTGCCGTTGGCGAGGAACAAAGCGGTCGGATTGGTCGTCGAATAGATCGGAATACGATCGTCCTCGATGTTGCGGATATAGGCGTTGATCGACCAGCGTTGTCCTGCGGGACCAAACTGGACCTGAGCATTGGTCGTGTAATTCCCGCCAATCCGCTGCTCGGCCAGATAGGCGAAGCCGACATTGCGAGCGCCTTTATACTGCGAGTCGATACCGGCGATCAGTTGATAGCCGGCCAGCTTGATGGTTTGCTGCGCGGCAAGATTGATCGTCCAGCGCGGAGAGTTGTAGGAGTCGAAACCGGCGCAGTTGATGAGATACGGCGATGCATTGACGGCTGTGTAGGTCACCGCGCAGCCGGTCAGCGGCGGCGTCCCCGGTCCCGCCAGATATGAAAATTGGCGTTGCCTGGCGTCGAGATATTGGACGTCGGCGCTGACCAGCGTCGTCGGGGTAATCAAGAAACGGCCTTCGACCTCGGCACCTTTGATGTTCGCACTGCCGACATTGGTGACATAACTGGCAGCGCGGCCATTGAGATCGAGGCCGTTGTGGGGGATCTGCTGGTTGGTATAGTTCCAGACAAAGCCCTCTAAATTAAGCTGGATGCGGTTGTCGAGGAAGCGGTTCTTGAGCCCGACTGTGTACGCCGTGATGTATTCCGGGTTGTATTCCTCAAAGCCGACGGCTGGCGAAAAGCCGCCCGAGCGATAGCCGCTTTCGACGCTGGCGTAGAACAGCGACCTGGGCGCGATGTCGAACTCGACAGCACCGCGGTAAGTGGCGTGGCTGTTCGACTTGGTGCGGGCGAACGCCGTGGCACTCCGGATCACCAGATAATTAGGCCCTCCCGGCCCGGTGAATGTCGGGATCGGCGGCCCGCCCGCTGCCGGAACTGGAAACGGCAGTGTCGCGGGATCGACGAACAACGGCACGAACGGTGCTGCGGGGCAATTGGGTGCTCCGAACCTATTTACCGCCAGACAACTAACGACGATGCTGGTCGCGCTGTAAGCAAAGCCCTTGTCGTCCCTGGTATAGCGTACGCCGCCGACCAGACGCAGTCGGCTGGTAAGGTTCGCGGTGACCCGGCCGAACGCGGCATAGGAATCGGTTGTGTAATCCGATCTCGAGAATGTGGCGAGGTTGGAGAGCGAGATCTGCGGTGCAGAGTGGGTCACCTCGCCGTAGTAATAAAGTCCGAGCTGGTAATCGAAGACGCTGAGGCGCTTGCCGGCGAAGCGGGCCTCGGCGCCATATTGTTCGCTGGACTCCCGATTGGCGTATGGGAACGCGCCTGCCGTCGAGAGATAGTTGAGCTTCGAGTAGCGCCACTGCGGAATGACCGTCAGTGTCCCGGCAGCAGTATTCAACGTAATTTCGGCATCTGCGCCGACAAAGTCGTTGTGCTGGAAAGGGGCAACAGGCAGCGCCGCCAGCTTGCGCCCGGTCGCGCCCAAGGTGACCGTTTGGCGGTACGCCTGTGACGCGGGTGACAGAACACCCTCCGCATCGGACAGCCCCGAGGGGGTGAAGGTGTAATAGCTCGATCCGGGCACCGGCACTGCCGATAGCGGTACGCCCGGCCGGCGCGCGTACACTCCGTAATAGTTCACGCTGTTGCCGAGCCCGCCGTCGTGCGCATAATCGCCCGCCACCCGGACCGTCAGGTCGGGGGTCAATTCGGCCTTCATCTGTACGCGAAACGCATACTCCTTCTGATCAAAGCTGCCGTCGCGAAAATAGCCGTCATGATTGGCGGTGCTCGCAGAGACACGCACCGCACCATGCTCGCCAAACGGCACATTGATCGCACCCTCGGCATTCACCGTGTTATAATTGCCGTAGGTGCCGGTCACATAACCGGACAGTTCGCCGATTCGGGGTTGTACGGGCAGCACGTTGATCGCGCCGCCGGTCGCGTTGCGGCCGTAGAGAATGCCTTGCGGGCCCTTGAGGATTTCAACCCGCTGCAGGTCGTAGAAAACGCCGGCGGTCGACGTCGAGCGGCCGATATAGACGCCATCATAGTTGAACGAGACAGCCGAGTCGCTTGCCGCTGTCGTCGAGAAATTTCCGACGCCGCGGATGAAGATCAGATTGCCGCTGCTGGTCGGCTCGATCGACAGCGCGGGAGCGAGCTGGTTCAGCCGGTCGACTTGAGTAACGCCGGCGCTGGTCAGCGCGGCCCCGTCGATGACGCTCAACGGGACGGCGGCGCGTTGCGAGTTTTCCGCACGCCGCTGTGCGGTAACGATGATGTCCTGCAAGCCACTCTGCCCGGCCGCAGTCTGATTTGCACTGTGATCAGTCGGCGTCGCGATCGGCGCAGCTTGGCCAGAGGAAGTCTGGGCGAGTAGCTGGCTCGACATCGTCATAACAATAGCTGTGGTCGTGAGTAAAGTAACACGCATCGGTCTTCTCCCCTGCACCTCGCGTGCACTCCGGAAAATCCCGGGCCCACGTCTTTATTGCCAGTCGAAACTGGAAGTCATATTGAAACACAGAACAACGGAAGACTACATCTCAGATTGGCTACAGGCGCGCATATCGCTGCTGGTCGTAAGCCGTAAGTGACAAGCGCACTTCGAGACAGACTTGCATGGTTACTATAAATGCAAATGGGAGTGACTTGCTCACGGCTAGTCCGCGAACACGATGGTTTTGTGACCGTTGAGCAGGACGCGGTCGTCGCACCACCAGCGCACCGCTCGCGCCAGCACCCGGCGCTCAATGTCCCGGCCCTTGCGAACCAGATCGTCGGGAGTATCGCGGTGGCTGATCCGCTCGATGTCCTGCTCGATGATGGGACCCTCGTCGAGATCGGCAGTGGCATAATGCGCGGTGGCCCCAATGGTTTTCACACCCCGGTGATGCGCCTGGTGATAGGGCTTCGCACCTTTGAACCCCGGCAGAAACGAGTGGTGGATATTGATGCACCGGCCATGCCACTGCGCCGACAAGTCGGCCGATAGAATTTGCATGTACCGCGCCAGCACGACCAGCTCCGTGCCCGTTTCCTCGACCAGCGCAGCGAGACGCGCTTCCTGGGCTGCCTTGCTGTCCTTGGTGACCGGCATAAAATGGAATGGCAGGCCGGACAGGTTGAGGTTGGAGTAGGTCTCGGCCGGCCAGTTGGAGACGATGGCGGTAATCTCGATCGGCAGTTCGCCGATGCGCCAGCGGTAAACCAGATCCGCCAGGCAATGGTGAAATTTCGAAGCCAGGATCATCACCCGCCGGCGCTGCTGGCGCGGCCGTATGGTCCAGGTCATGCCGTAGCTGTCCGCCAGTGGCTTAAACGCTTCGCGCAGCTGCTCGGCGGTTTCGCTGGACCTGAACTCGACCCGGGCAAAGAAACGCCCGGTTTCGGTATCGTCGAATTGCTGAGCCTCGACGATGTTACAGCCGCGCTCGAACAACAGGGTCGACGCGCCGGAAACAATGCCGGGGCGGTCGGCGCAGGCCAGCATCAGGATCATCGTGCTGTCTGTCACGGCAGCCTCATGCCGCGAGCGATCAGCTTTGAAACCACCGCCCGACCGTTTAGCCGGTGATCGCGGCGAGCGCTCATTCCGGTAAGCTTTTGGCCAGGCTTGCGGCGACGCCGACCGAACCTTCCAGCGAACCGAAGGTGAAGAAGTGTACGCTGTCGATGCCAAGCGACGGTTCGAGCGCCTGAGCCGCGGCCAGTTCCCGGATCAACGCCTCGGGCGTTTCTCCGGCGGCCATATTTGAAGCCATCCCGTGCCGCTCGCGCAGCGTCCGCAGTGAGGCGCCGACGCCGCACATCATCGCGTATCGGATCAGGGTCATGCGGCTAGCAGGTCCCGCGACGCCCGCCCGCAACCGCTGCGTGATGCCGTGGGCGCGAAGGCGGCGCGCAATTGTGATATACGGCGCGGCGTCGAAGGCGAACTGGCTGACGAGGTAGGTCTCGATGCCCCGGCTGGCGGCGGCATCGAGCTTGACCGTTAGAGCCGGCCATATCAGTTCGTCGGCGACCCGCGGGTGACCCTCGGGATGAACTGCCAGCGCAATGCGGTTGATGCCATTTGCCTCGAACAAGCCGGTCTCGATCAACTGGGTGGCAGCGTCAAACTCCCCCAGAGCGGCGTCGACATCGCCGCCGATGACGAGAGCACTCTCGACACGGGCTTTGAGCGTTAATTGCTTCAGCATGTCGGCCAGGACCGCGCGGCTGCGGATGATGCGCGCGCTGATGTGCGGAACCGGCGCCAGACCAGCGTGATGCAACGCTGTGCAGGCGGTCACCAAGTCTTCGAGCGTGTCGTGGGGCAGGCTGGGAACGAACACCTCCGAGCCCGGCCCGAGCAATCTGGCTGCCGCGGCGATCCCCTTGTGGTCGCGCGCCAGCACTTCGACGGAGTAGCCGGTCAGAAGATTCCTTGCAGGTTCAACGACAGCATCGCCGGTCAGCATCGAAACATTTGTTAGCGTGGTCTCACGGGGCTTCGAGAGCGCTTCCGCTGAGGTGTCGCCTCGCATCGTCGCTTACTCGTAGCTCAGGGTGGTACCGTCCGCCTTGACGGCCTTGACGAATTGGCCGCCCTTGCTGCCATCCTTGCGCGGATGAACACTGACCTTGACGCGGTCACCTGCGATCAGTGAATTGTGACGCCAGCCGTGGCGGGCAAAGTTGTTCGGACTGCCCATCTCGATCGAGTATTCGACGGGTTGGCCGTTCTCCTGCACGATCAGCTGGATCCAGCTGTGCGGGTTGGTCCACTGAAACTCGCGTACCGTGCCGTCGAGCACAACGTTCTTGGCGTTGTCGAACATGGCGAACGAGTGATGCGCGAGCGCAGCCGTCGGCATGCCAAGGCACATGGCTGCAACGATTAACAGCGCTGGTTTCGCCTTGACGCGAAAAGTCCTGATCATGACGCGGCCTCCAATCAATCTTGAATGATCACCGCCGCGTGGTGAGTGCAGTGACCTATCTGCACGTGCGGTTACTGGTGAAGAAGTTAAGCTCTATTGTTTTCTAGCGTTCTCGCAGACGAACTCTTTAAGCTCCAGGCCCGAGTGGCGCTTATACAGCCGCGTGACGAGCCAAGGCTTGGTGAATGCTTTCGGGTCTTCCACCGTAAACTGATCTTCGAGCATATCCCCGACGCGGCGGATGCGCTCGATGATGTGCAAGGCATCGCTGTGCGGCGCGACGGAAACGTCGAAGGCGACGTCCTGCCGGATCGCGGTCGTGTCGGCGACGAGCGTGTCACCTTCCCAGTGACCGATGGATTCGCCGCTGAAGGTCGGATCGAGATCGTCCGGCTTCGAATGCGGGCGGCCATCGGTGTTGATGATGCGCCGCTGGCTTAGCGGCTCGAACAGCATGACGACCCGCTTGGGTTGCACGATGATGTCGATCGGGTAATTGATCACCATCATCCGCGGCATGCCCTGCGGCAGACAGTTGGCGCTGGCGTCCTCGACCTCCTTACCTTGCCGTATATCGGCGACTATCTGGCGGTAACGCGCCTCGTACGCCGCGTTATAGGGCGGGTAATCGCGCCACTCGGAGGACGACCGGCCTTTATTGTCGGGGAGCTCGCGAACGTTCGGCGCGAAGTTGGCCCCGCCGACCGCTTCCCAGACCCCCTCGAAATCCGCGTGGAAATCCGCTTTGGTTTCGGCCGCGCCGACTTCGGAAAAAGGCGCTGCCGGTAGCAGCGACAGCATGATGCCGGCCGCGACTGCCAGGCGAATGGAGGTTATCGTCACCATTGAACTCCCGTCCTCACCGGATTTTCTCCATTGCCGTCGATCGTGGCTGGTGCCGTAGATCGAGGTTGAACAGGGTGGCGGCGTTGGTGCGCCCAATCTTGAGCCGGTCCGCTTCACTGATCGAGGCATTGTCGAACCACATGGCTGCATGATCGACATTCTCGAACGGCCAGTCGGCGGAAAACAGGATCCGGTCCGAGCCGATCTCCAGCATGGTGTCGATCAACGACTGCGTGCGGAAATTACCGGAGGTGGTGATGTAGAAGTTGGCATTGAAATAATCCGCGATCGGGCGCTTTGCCGGATAGTTCGGGGGGGCCATGCTCCTGGTCCAGCCGTTGCGGTTATCGATCCGCCACATTGAGATCGGCAGGCCCTCGCCCATATGTCCGAGAATAACGGTCAGGCCGGGATGCGCGTCGAACAGGCCCGAGCCCATCAGGCGCAAGGCGTGCACCGCCGTTTCCTGGCCGAATGCCCAGGTCGGCCCAAGCAGCCACGAGTGGCCAGCGTAGATTTGTGCGTGCTGCGGCAGCGGATTGCGCGGATGCAAATAGAACGGAACATCCAGCTTCTCGACCTCGGCCCAGAACGGCCGGTACATCGGCAGGTCGTAGTATAGCATCTCCGGGCCGTCGCTCGATTGCGAGAAGCCGTTGACCAACGCGCCGCGAAAGCCGAGTTCGGTGACGCAGCGGATCAATTCGCGGGCCGCCGCTTCGGGATCCTGTAGCGGCAGCGCGGCAAAACCCTGGAAGCGGTCGGGGCGTTTGGCCACCTGCTCGGCCAGATAATCGTTGGCCTTGTGCGCGAGGTTCACCGCCGCAGCCCTGTCCGGAATTGCCTGGATGGCGGGCGCATTCAACGACAGCAGCATCATCTCGATGCCGTTGGCGTCCATCTCGCGCAAACGCCGGTCCTGAATGTCGAGCAGGCGGGCGCTCAGTTCGGTCCAGCACTCGTCCGGCAAGTGGCCCGCTGAATCCTGCAGGGTATCTGGAGTCGCGAAATGCTCCTCGAGCGCGATCTTACCTTGCACGACGGGCTCCGTTTATAGGCATGATCCTGCAGTTCGCCCACGCGTCGACGGGGCCCGGGCGGGCTCGCGACACGGCTGTTGCGCTTCTGATCACTCGGGCGGCCTTTGCTGATCGAGCCGCGCACCGAGCACCTGGCCATTGGTCAGCACTACCGCCAACAGACTGCCGCCGGGCTCGCCGCTTTTAAGCGGCGAGAAGTAGACGGTAATCTTGTCGCCGGGCTTCAACGAGTTCCGTTCCCAGCCTTGGCGGCGCAACAGCCCCGTCGAACCACCCTCGATGGAATATTTTTCGGTATGGGCCTTGCCAGGAACAATGAGGTCGAGCCAGACATGCGGGTTGGTCCATTCCCAGCGTGCAACGACCGCCTGCTTGATCTCGACCTCTTTCGATCTGTCGAACATGGCAAATGAATGATGTGCTGCAGCGCTCGTCGACAGCGCCACGGCAGAGATCAAGACGGTGATTAGTTGATGTCTCATACTTATCACCATTGTTACTTAACGTATAATTCTGGGTGGTAAGCGACCTTGGGCGTACACGTCAGATCTTGCAGTTCCCAGCGCGGATCGGTGCTTAGCTTGTAGGTGACTGTTGTCCGCAAGGGCTTGCTGAGCGCCAGCTTATCGGTGACGAGCACATCGACGCTCAGCGTTTGCGCGTCGACGCGCTGATAGCGTTCCTTGATGTCGACAGTATCGCTATGCGGCACGCCGGTACTGTCGATCGGTTCGTCCTTGACGCCAATCGTCTCGACAACCAGCGTTGTCCCTTCGTAATGCCCGATCGAGTTGCCCGAATAGAATTGCTCGAGATTGTCCGGCGACGGCAATGCCCGGCCATCCAGCCAGATGCGGCGCGGCGGAGCATATTCGCGCGTCATCACGACCCGGCCCGGCGTCTGCACGATCAGCAGCGGCCCGTTCATCCCTGTAATGTAACGCGGCATTCCCGCAGGCAGGCAGTTGGTCACCGGATCGTCAGTTCGCGTGCCGGCCTTGGTGGCCGCGACCCGTTGCTTCCATAGATCCGCGAACTGGCCTCGGAGCGGCGGCGGCCAAGGCGTCCATCCTTCCGGACTGGCGGTAAGCTTCGGATCGCTGGCAAGTTCGGCCCGCGCCCAGACGCCGCTGACGTTCGGTGCGCCGGGGTCGCCGTACCAGCTCAATGGTTGCGGCGGCAAAGGAGCGGGTAGGGTCTGCGCCGAAGCCGCTGATACGGTCACCGCCAGCCCGATGGCTGCAAGTCCTGCCTGCAAACTGTCGACGGGAGAGCGCCGCCGTGAACCAGCGGACGGCGTCGGCGACAATGGAGCCCCGCTAGTAATGCTTGAAGCCACTGGCATCATGCTCATCCGGAAGGTTGCGGTTGTTTTCGAAACAGGATGCGTCGTCGATCAAATCCATGCGCCGGTCGGTCTGGAGTTCATAAACCACGGTCGTCGTCAGCGGCTCCTTGAGCGCCTCGGGGTCGTACAGGGTCATGTGAACGTGGAGGCGGTCGGGTGCCACGCGCTGGACCGTCCATTTGAGATGCAGCGCCGGGCTGTGCGGATCATAAGCGCCGTCGATCGCGGTGCTCGACATGCCGACAGTATCGACATGCAGCGTATCGCCGATCCAGTAGCCAATCGAATGACCATCATACGCCGGCTTGAAATCCGCAGGATGCGGCCGCCCGTCGGTGTAAATCACGAGCGGGCGGACCCCGCCCCAGAAGCTGACCTCGCCGGGTGTCTGGATTACCTCGATCGGCAGGCCCGGATTGACCACGATCTTCCACGGCATCCCGCTGGGCAGGCACCGAGCCCCGGCATCGCCGATGACCCGGCCCGACTTCGCAGCCTCGGCCCGGGCGTCGACGATAGCCTGATACTTGGGCGTCAACGGCACCGGGAAAGGTGCCCACCGATTATACTTCCTGGCGGCGATCGATGTTTGCGCCTTGATCCCGGGAGCAGCAAGGAACGTTCCCGACCAAAGGCCCGCGAGATCAGGCGATTTCGGATCGCCATTGAGCTGGTAACGTGACACCGGCGGATGCTTGCCGGCCGAATCCGCATGACCAGTTCCCGTAAGCGTGAGAACCGCCATAGCCGCCAACGACGCATGGCGAAGCCGGAAGGTAGTCGGGCGATCTGTTTGCTGCATGGCCGCCCTCTCCCCTGAATGTCGTCCTGCCCGCGTGCCTGTGGCTGTTATGACCATCTTCAAACCGCGGTGAGGATTCTCTAGGCCAATTCGCGGCACAGTGCAACTAACAAGGTGGGCTCCTTGTTTTTAAAGTCCGGGCAATGGCGAGGAAGCGAGATTACGTTCGCTTGCTCGGCCCGAGGATGGACGAGGCGATTTTCCGCCACGCTCCGAGCGTCTCCGTCCGCCGCACTTTATAGGGCAGCCACGTGCTCACGAAGAACAGGCCACGCAGGAGGTACTGGGACAGTTCGATAAACTGCTCGGCGTCCGGTGCGCCGTATCCCGCGCTGACCAGCGCCTCGAGCCAGATGCGGTCGAGCGCGCGCCGCGAGCTTTCAAGTACCGGATAGACGATCTCGCCGAGCGCCTTGTCCGAGCGCGCGACGATGACGATCTCCATCAGCGCCATAAAAGCCGGAGTGAAAAAGAAGGCCTCGGACTCGGCGAGAAACTCCTCGACGGCGGTTTCGGGCGAGCCGATCGTCGATGACGTCGTGCGAGCGTGGGCGATGGCCCGGTCGAGCGCATGCTCGGTCGCCGCCGCGATCAGGTCGATCTTCTTCGGGTAATAATGCTCCTGTGCCCCGCGCGAGACTCCGGCCCGTGCAGCAACGCCAATGGCGCTGAACCCCGCGTAGCCGTCCGCGACCAGAGTCAGCAGCGCCGCGTTCAAGATAGCCGCCTGCGTCTCCTGACGACGTTCAGCCTGCGTACGGCGGGAGGCAGCCTTGCTCTGTATCGCCATGAATCGACTGCACCTAAAACGCGGCAGTGAGGCCATACGCCGCCGTCGATGTCGACCGATGGCCGCCCGCCCGCGATGTCACCTAGCCCGACAGAGGTCAACCCTCATCCGAGCGCAACCAGCTTTCGAGCAAGCTCGAGACGATTGCGACAACCTCCTCGTCTCACCATCGTCCTGTCATACGACAAAACAAGGACCATAGCTTATTAGTTGCGTTTTGCTCGAAAGGCGTTATCACCAACCTCGGATCGAGCGGAAAGGTGCCCTGGAAAAGGGAGCCACCGCACTGTGGCGATGGCCACCAAGCAAGAAATATCGCGCGGTAAGCCGCGGGCTCGGGGGAGGATTCGATGAAGTTGTGTCAGCATATTACCGGTGCGTCCGCACTCTACATGGCATTGACGTCGGCGGCATGGTCACAGGCGTCGTTTCCACCTGCCGCTACAGCGACCGATAGCAAGCCGCGCGCCATTACCATTGCTCCTGGCGAGCCCGGCACAGCGACCGCGGAGCCGCAAGGTTTGGAGGAGATCATTGTCACAGCGCAGAAACGCTCCGAGAACCTGCAACGCGTGCCGATCTCGATCACGGCGGCCGACGGCGCGACGCTGTCGAATAGAAGCGTCGGCAACACCGCCGAGATCGGCACCGTGGCCGCCGGCGTGAACGTACGCATTAATAACTCGTCGTTCCTGCCGTATATCCGCGGCATCGGCACCAACTCGAGCAACACCGAGTCGCCCGCTTCGCTGTATGTCGATGGGGTCTACATCCCTTATTCGCGCGCGGGCCTGCGCGACTTGAACGACATCGCCCAGGTGGCCGTGCTCAAGGGACCACAGGGAACGCTCTTCGGCCGGAACTCGACCGCTGGCGTGATCCAGATCACGACGCGCGACCCGACCCAAAGCCTCCACTACGAGGCGGGTGCGAGCTTGGACAATTATGAGACGGTGCACACCGACGTTTATGTGTCCGGCGGGCTGGCGCACGGACTCGCCGCCAGCTTCTCGGGACAGTACGGCACGCAGGGGATTGGCTGGGGCAAGAACTACACGACCGGCCACGACACCCACCAACTCGACCGGGATGTGAACCTGCGCGGTAAGGTCGTGTTCGAGCCGGGAACCGATACCAGGATCACGGCGATCGGCGAGTATTACGACCAGAAGTTCACCGGTATCGCGAAAGTTCCCTATGCTGGCACCAGCCTCGCCTACCCGGGAGTTACCGGTCCGCTGCGCAGCGAGTACGACCACTTTGGCGATACCGACGGCTTCCTCCGAAACGAGGGCTACTCGGCAAGCCTGAGCGTCTCGCAGAAGGTTGGCGAGTTCAACCTGCTGTCGATCAGTTCGTACCAGAATTTACATTCGACGTTGCTGTTCGATAACGACCTGACTGCCGCGCCCGCCTTCACCGTCGCGGGCGACCAGCCGAACCGGGTCTATACGCAGGAACTTCAGCTTGCTTCGCCGACATCGGGCCGGCTTAAGTGGATCATCGGCGTTTACTACTTCAACAATAAGGAGTTCTCGAGCCCGTCGGTGCTCACCATGCGGCCGCCCGTCACGGCCGTGCCGGTGATCTACATCCGCCGCGACGGCACGCAGTCGACCGAGTCCATTGCGGGCTTTGCCGAAGGAACACTGAGATTGTTCGAGGGCACCAGCCTGACGAGCGGTTTCCGCTACACTTACGAGAAACGTAATTTCTACGCCGCGCAGCGAGCGGCGGTGTTGATCTTCCCGACGACGCCCGGGGTCTTCGCGGCGCAGACGCAGTCGGTCAGCAAGCCGAGCTTTCGGGCCACGCTGGATCATCAGTTCGGGCCCGATGTGCTCGGCTATGTGTCGTTCAACACCGGCTTCAAGAGCGGCGGCTATAACCTGCTCGCGCCGACCGCAGCACCCTATCTTCCCGAATCGCTTACCGCTTACGAAGCTGGTTTCAAGACACAGTTGTTCGACCACCATCTTCGGCTCAACGGCGCAGTATTTTACTACGACTATAAAAATATCCAGGTCTCGCAGGTCATCAACAATATCAGCACCGTAAGCAACGCTGCCAAGGCCGAGACGTACGGACTCGATCTCGACCTGCAGGTGCTCGTCACCCATGAGCTGCAACTCTCCGGCGCGCTCGCGCTCCTGCACGCCGAATACACGGACTACCCCGGCGCGCAGTTCGCGACGCCAAAAGCAACCGGCGGAGCAACGATCGCATCGGCAAATGCCGCTGGCCACCGGCTGCCGTCGTCGCAGAAATTCAGCGGCAATCTTGCGCTCGACTATGATCGGCCGCTCGCCAACGGCACCGTACATTTCAATCTAACCGGTGCCTATCAGGGCGATAGTTATCTTGAGCCTGACAACTACATCCGCCAGCCAAGTTATGTCAGCTTGAACTCGTCACTCAGGTTTGTCTTCCCGGGTGATCGCATCAGTTTCACGCTGTTCGGCAAGAACCTGTTCGACGAGCATGTGATCACGGCCGCGAGCGCGACGGCATCGGTCGTTTCGGTCGTCTATGACAATGCACCGCGCACTTACGGCGCAAGCGTGCGCTATCGATTCTGAGCGCTGTAGGGAAGGCGGAAGTATCCGCCGTCGGTACCTGCGAAGGGGGTCCTACATGCATGATCAATCGAGATGTCAGATGCGAACCGGGTAAA
>CAXTTR010000013.1:1243-17716 GCA_964247215.1 uncultured Sphingomonadaceae bacterium | reverse complement strand
GGGTGAGGAACAGGGGCTGTGGGGCGGTCAGCTGCTCGCCGCGACCGCCAAGGCACGCGGCTGGCAAGTCGCCGCGATGCTCAACAATGATATCGTCGGCAACACTCACGGTATCGGCGGCGAGCACATCGACAACCGCGTGCGCGTCTTCAGTGAGGGCATCCGTGCTGCCGCGGACGCCGACGGTATCAAGGCGCAACGCGCCAATGGCGGCGAGGACGACTCGCCGTCGCGCGCGCTGGCAAAGGCGATCCGCCGCGTCGCGATAGCTAACCCGCGGGTCGGGCTGGAGGTCATGGTCGTGCGGCGCAGCGACCGCTTCATGCGCGGCGGCGACCACACGCCGTTCCTCGAAGCGGGGTACCCCGCGGTTCGTTTTACCGAGGCCACCGAAAACTACGACCGCCAGCACCAGAATGTACGCGTCGAAGGTGGCAAGCGCTACGGCGACACGCTCGACTATATCGATTTTCCGTATCTGGCGAAAGTTACTGCGGTAAACGTTGCCGTCGCCCGCGAGTTGGCGAGCGCACCGGCAGCACCTGCCGATGTGACGATCGCGGGCGCGGTCAGCGACGACACGCACGTGACGTGGGCACCGGTAAGCGGCGCGACGGGCTACCGGGTGCGCTGGCGGCGGGCGGACGCGTTCGACTGGACTGATCAGCGCGATGTGCAAGCGAGCACGAGCAGCGCGGACCTGCCGCATGTCAATATCGACGATCACTTCTTCGGAGTCTCGGCTCTGGCGGCGGACGGCGCGGAGAGTATCGTCGGTTTCGCTGGACCAGCACCGCGCAAGCCTTGAGCAAGCCGGTCGCAGGCGTCATCATCCTGTCGCAAATCAGCATGTACCAGCACGGGGCAGACAGCGGAGCGTGAGTGATGGTGGCAACTAGGCAGGCGGGCGTGGTAGCGGCAGCCCTGGTTGCGATGCTGTTAGCGGGAACGGCTGCAGCCAAGCCGCCCAAGGCCCAGCCGCTCGCTGCCCAGTCGCACATGGCGCAGCCGCTCCCGCCGGGCACGACCCGCTCGACTGAACGCCCTTTGCCGACCGGTCAGTCGATTAGCCCGCTTGCCGCCCAAGGCGCGAGCTTCGTCGCGCTCAACCCCGGTCTGCCGGCCCTGCCCGGCTTTACCGCGGGCCAGGCGGCGGCGCTGGCGCTGTCGCCCGACCAGCGCACGCTGCTGGTGCTGACCAGCGGCTACAACCGCCAGTATGACACTGCGGGCAAAGTCGTGCCGAGCGGCTCGAACGAGTACGTGTTTGTCTACGACGTAACCGGCCCCGCGCCGGTCAAGCGGCAGGTCGCCGAGCTGCCGAACAGCTTTCTCGGTATCGCGTGGTCGCCGCGCGGGGACGCGTTCTACGTTTCGGGCGGCGTCGACGACATGGTGCGCGAGTACACGCAAAGCACTGCCGGGTTCGCCGCGGCGCGCACCTTTCCGCTCGGTCATAAGGCGGGACTCGGACTCGCGGTCAAGCCGGGCAGCGCCGGGCTGGCGGTCAGCCCTGACGGCACGCGGCTGCTTGTTGCCAATCTGCAGAACGACTCGGTTAGTCTGATCGATCTCGCCAGCGGTAGCGTCACCGAGCGAGACTTGCGTCCCGATGTCGCCGACCCGGCGAAATCGGGCCAGCCTGGCGGCACCTTCCCGCGTGCCGTCGCGTGGGTGTCGGACAGCAAGGCCTATGTCACCAGCGAGCGCGACCGCGAGTTGATCGCGCTAAATGTTGACGCAGCCTCGACTGGCGCTACGCCGACAATTGGTGCGCGCATCGCCACGCGCGGTCAGCCGACCGCGTTGCTGATGAACGCCGCGACAAGCCGCCTGTACGCAGCGCTATCGAACAGTGACGCGGTCGTCGTGCTCGACCCGACGACCGATCGCGTGCTCGCCAGTATCCAGACAACCGCGCCCGCAGCGATCTGGGCCAATCCCGCCAAGCTCGGCGGCGCGGGTAGCAACGCGCTGGCGCTGTCACCCGACAGCCGCACACTTTTTGTCAGCAACGGCGGCGAGAATGCGGTCGCGGTAATCGCGCTCGGCAGCGCCGACGGGAACTTCGAGTCACGCGCCTTTTTTGCGTCCAAGGTCGTCGGCCTGATCCCGACCGGCTGGTACCCGACCGCGGTCGCCGTCACCCGCGCGGGCCAGCTGTTCGTCACCAACAACAAAAGCCAGCCCGGGCAGAACCCCGGCGGCTGCCGCAAGACCACCGACGCGCTCGAGGACGATCGCTCGTGCCAGGCGGCGAACCAATATGTCTGGCAGCTTGAGAAAGGCGGCCTGCTCAGCCTGCCGGTCCCATCCGGAGCCGAACTCGGCCGCCTGACCCGGCAGGTGGCGGTTAACGACCACTTTCCCGGTTTCGAGGCGAGCCCGCGCAACGACGCGACGATGGCCTTCCTGCGCGCGCACATCCGCCACGTCGTTTATATCGTCAAAGAGAACCGGACCTACGATCAGGTGCTCGGCGACCTCGGCATCGGCAATGGCGACCCCAAGCTGACTTTGCTCGGCGCGGCGATCACGCCAAATCATCACGCGCTGGCCAGACAGTTCGTGACACTCGACGCGTTTTTTGATTCGGGCGAGAGCAGCAACACCGGCTGGAACTGGACAACCGCCGCACGCACCACCGACTTCACCGAACCCGAGGCTCCGGTCAACTACGCCGGGCGCGGGCTGCAATATGATCAGGAGGGTGACAACCGCAACGTCAACGTTAGTTTCGCGACCACCGCCGAGCGCCTCGCCGCCAACCCGCTGACGCCGAAGGACCCGAACCTGCTCGCCGGAACCGCCGATGTCGCCGCGCCCGATGGTCCCGGCGGCAATGCCGGGCACGGTTACCTGTGGGACAACGCGCTGCGGGCGGGCAAGACCGTGCGCAACTATGGCTTCTACGGAGACCTGTCGCGCTACGACAAAGCCGCGATCGAGCGCGGTATTGGCATCCCGCTCGAACGCGATCCGTTCAACGCCAAGCTGCCGGTGTTCATCACCACCAAGGCGGCGCTACGCCCGCTTACCGACCCATATTTCCGCGGCTTCGACCAGTCATTTCCGGACTTCTACCGGGTCAATGAGTGGGAGCGCGAGTTCGACGCCGCGACGACTTCCGATACGCTACCGCAACTAACGCTGCTGCGGCTGGCGCACGACCACTTCGGCAACTTCAAGACCGCCATCGACGGTGTCGACACGATCGAGACGATGATGGCCGACAACGACTATGCCGTCGGCCGCGTCGTCGAGAAGATCGCACACAGCCGGTATGCCGCCGACACGCTTGTGTTCGTAATCGAGGATGACGCACAGAATGGTGCCGACCACGTCGATGCGCACCGCTCGATGGCGTTCGTTGTCGGGCCGTACGTGAAGCAGCATGCGGTCGTGTCGGCGCACCACACGACGGTCGACATGGTGCGGACGATCGAGGACGTGTTGGGGCTGCCACCGATGGGGCTCAACGATGCGCTCGCGGCGCCGATGAATGACCTGTTCGATACGGCGCAGTCGCAGTGGAGCTACACCGCACAGATTTCGGGCGCACTGCGCTCGACGAAGCTACCGCTGCCGGCGGCAACGAGTGCCGAGCACGTCATCCAGCCGCGCCGCACGGCGGCGTGGTGGGCGGCGGCAACGGCGGGGCAGGACTTCTCTAGCGAGGACCGGCTCGACACCACGGCGTTCAACCGCGCGCTGTGGCGGGGATTAAAGGGCGACAAGCTACCGAAACAGCTGGCGGCGGCGAAGGGTAGAAGGGACGAGAACGATTGATCGTACCACTTCCTGCCCCTCTCCCGTAAGGACGAGAGAGGGCTAGAGAGGGACAGGAAAAACTCACTCGCTCCCGAACACGCTCCCTAAAATCCCGCCGATCGCACCCCCCGCCAGCCCAGTACCCAGTGCGCCGCTACCTCGCCCGCTCTCCCCGCTTGACGGCAGATAGCGTGCTATTTCTTCGGCAAGGTTCAATATCGGCATCGACTGCAGCCAAATTTTGCCCGGCCCGGTCAGCGTCGCGAGAAACAGCCCCTCGCCGCCGAACAGGACGTTGCGAAAGCCGCGCATCATCTGGAAGTCGACCGTTACAGTCGGCTCCTGCATGCCGATATGCCCGGCGTGCACCAGCAGGCGCTCGCCCGCGCCAAGCGTCTTCTCGACGACATCGCCCGACAGGTCGAGGAAGACCGTGCCCGGGCCGGTGACGCGCTGCAGGATGAAGCCCTCGCCACCGAACAGCCCCGCGCCGATACGCTGCTGGAAGAAGATGTCGAGCGTGACGCTGCTCTCGGCGCATAGGAATGTCTCCTTGCGGCAGACTAGCGACTGCCCGGCGCGCAGCTCGACCGGGATGATCTGTCCCGGGAAGCGCGGTGCGAAGGCGACGTGGCCGGGGCGGTCGGCGGTGAATTCAGTGATGAACAGCCCGCCGCCGCTGACGGCGCGCTTCAGGCCGGCGAACAGCCCGCCACCGGTGTGGGTGTCCATGCGTATCGAGTCCGACATCCACGCCATCGTCGCAGTCTGGCTATAGATGCGCTCGCCGGGGACGAGGTCGATCGACACCGTCTGCATCGTCGTGCCCGAAACGTCATAGCGCATCAGCCTGCTCCTAACCGTCCTAACTTGCTAATGCAGCGCTGGACAACTGCGGGTCAATGCGCGTCGCCCCAGCTGCGCCCGGTGCCGATCTCGACACCGAGCGGCACCGACAGTTGCACCATTGGCGCGGCTGCTGCTGCCATGACGCTGCGGATCACCTCGCTCGCGGCGTCGACTTCACCGTCGGCGACTTCGAACACCAGTTCGTCGTGGACCTGCAGCAGCATGCGCGTGTCGGTCAGTCCTGCCGCCGTCAGCGCGCTCGGAATGCGTATCATCGCGCGCTTGATAATGTCGGCGCTGCTCCCCTGGATGCGTGCGTTGACCGCGGCACGCTCGGCGTTCTGACGCTCGCCCTGCTGCTTCGAATGGATCATCGGCAAATGCGTCTTGCGCCCGAACAGCGTCGTCACGAAGCCGGTCTCGCGGCACTGCATGATAGTCTCAGCCATGTAGCGCCGGATACCGGGGAAGCGATCGAAATAGGTTTCGATATAGCGCCCGGCCTCGCCGCGATCGATGCCGAGGCGTTGCGCGAGCCCGAACGCTGAAATGCCGTAGATGATCGCGAAGTTGATCGTCTTGGCCTTGTTGCGGCTGTCGCGGTCGGTTCCGCCAAAGACCTCCTGCGCGGTCAGATTGTGAACGTCGCCACCCTCGGCATAGACCGTCTTCAATTCGGGCACGTCGGCGATGTGCGCCGCCAGCCGCAGCTCGATCTGATTGTAGTCGGCGGCCATGATGACGTGCCCCGGCTCGGCGACGAAGGCGTGGCGGATCTTACGGCCAAGTTCGGTACGGATCGGTATATTTTGCAGATTCGGGTCGTTCGAAGACAACCGCCCGGTCGACGTCGCCGCTAGCGCATAGTTGGTGTGGACACGGCCGGTAGCGTGATTGATCTGCTGCTGCAGCGCGTCGGTATAAGTCGTCTTGAGCTTGGTGTTCTGCCGCCATTCGAGCACCCGCGCGGCGACATCGACGCCGCTCGCCGCCAGGCGTTCGAGCTCGGTAACGTCGGTCGTGTAAGCCCCGGTTTTGCTGCTCTTCTTACCCGACTTATGCCCGAGCCGGTCGAACAGTACTTCGCCCAGCTGCTTGGGACTGCCGATGGTGAACGGCCCGCCGGCGACCGCGAAGATTTCGGTCTCGAGCTTGGCGATTTCGGCCTCGTATGCCGTCGACAGCTCGACCAGCGCGTGGCGGTCGACCTTGATCCCGGCAGTCTCCATCGCCGCGACCGCAGGCAGCAGCGGCCGGTCGACATGCTCGTAGATGCGCGTCACCTCCTCGCCCCACAGCCGCGCTTTGAAGAACGCATGCAGCCGCAGCGTTACATCGGCGTCCTCGGCGGCATAGGCAGTCGCGCGGTCCAATGGCACGTGCGCGAAGCTGATCCGCGCCTTGGCGGTACCGGTCAGCTCCTTGAACGCCATCGGCGTATGCCCAAGGTGGCGGGTGCTCAGCTCCTCCATGCCGTGGTTCCAGCGCCCGCCGTCGAGCGCGTAACTCATCAGCATGGTATCGTCGTACGGTGTGATCGGCGGTGCCCCAGCGCGGGCGAGCAGGATCATATCGTATTTGAGGTTCTCGCCGATCTTAAGCATGCTTGGCGCGCTCAGCAACGGGCTCAGCCGTTCGATCACCGTTGCCAGATCAAGCTGCTCGACGCGCTCGGCGAGCAGCCCGTCACCGCGCAGATGCCCGACCGGGACGTAGCAGGCAAGCCCGGGTTGGAGCGCCAGCGCGATGCCGAGCAGGTTGGCGCGCGTTGCATCAGGGCTGTCGGCCTCGCTGTCGATCGCGACGACCCCCTGCTTCATCGCCGCCGCGATCCACCAGTCGAGCCGGTCGACCGTCGTCACGCACTCATACGCCTGATGGTCGAACGGCTTGCCCGGTGTCTCCTCCACCGGCATCGCGTGATCGGCCTCGGCCTCGCGGCCCAACTTTGCCAGCAGCGCGCGGAAGCCGTGCTTGGCGAGGAATGCCGCGAGCGGCGCGGGGGCGGGCGGGCGCAACGTCAGGTCGGCGAGCGGACGTTCGAGCGGCAGGTCGTCCTTCAACCGTACAAGCTCGCGCGACAGCCGGGCATTGTCGGCGCTGCTCTCGAGCATCTCGCGCGTCTTCGGCCGCTTGACCTCGTTCAGCCGCGACAGCAGCGCATCGACGCTGCCGAACTCGCGGATCAAGTCGGCGGCACCCTTGGGCCCGATACCGCGGACGCCGGGCACGTTGTCAACGCTATCGCCCATGAGCGCCAGGACCTCGCCGACCTGCTCGGGCGGTACGCCGAACTTCTCGATGACGTCCTCGCGGTTGATCCGGCAGTTCTTCATCGTGTCGTACAGGTCGAGCCCCGGCTGGACGAGCTGCATCAAATCCTTATCCGACGACACGATACTGACGTCGAAGCCGTCGCGGAGCGCCGCTTGCGCATAGGACGCGATGATATCGTCGGCCTCGAAGCCTTCCTCCTCGATGCACGGCACCGAAAACGCCCGCACCGCGTCGCGGATCAGCGGAAATTGCGGCACCAGATCGTCGGGCGGCGGCGGGCGGTTGGCCTTATAGTCGGCAAACATGTCGTTGCGGAACGTCTTGGACGACGCGTCGAGAATCACCGCGAGATGCGTCGGCGCCTCGGCGGCATTGAGCTCGGCGATTAACTTCCACAGCATCGCGGTGAACCCGTAGACCGCACCAACCGGCGTGCCGTTCGGATCGGTCAGCGGCGGCAGGCGGTGATAGGCGCGGAAGATGTAGCCGGAGCCGTCGACGAGATAGAGGTGATTTTTCGGCATGGGGATAGGGTTTAGCAGGGTTGGGTAGGGAGTGCAGCCCTACCGCAGCACGGCCCTTACCGCACTACCCCGAACGCCCCACCGCCATAGAACCCGCGCCGGTAGTTCTGCCGCCCATAGTCGTTCCGCTCGTAACTGAACGCCGCCGTCCCGGTGTCACCAAGCGGCGCGACGACGGTACCGTACTGCGAGTTCGACCCGTCGCTGCCGAAGCCGACGCCGACTTCGCCGTGGATCTTCCGGTCGCGGCGGGGCGCGCCAAAATCGTCGTCGGTCAGCGCCAGCGCCTCGGCGGCGCGGTTGCGGTGCTCGCCCTCGGCCTGCGCCGCGGCGATTTGCGCCGGCGTCAGCCGGATCGGCTCGCTGGCGGTCGCTGGTTGCGTCGCCGTGACGGCTGCCGGTTCTGCGGCGTTAACCGCAACCGGTGCCGCAGCGAGCGTCAGTACCAGCATCCCGAACGCGCGCATGCAAAGCTCCTCTTCATTACGTGGCAACTGTCGGCGGCTATAGCTGAAGCCGCGGTGAATAACGATACAGCACGAACCTACGGTCGCGTTACCGGGTCGAGCACGGTATCACGCGCTACCGCGTCCGCCTTCGGGTAATCTACCGTATAATGCAGTCCGCGACTTTCCTTGCGCGCCCGCGCCGAGCGGACGATGAGGTCGGCCACCTGGACGAGGTTGCGCAATTCGATCAGGTTCGGCGTGACACGGAAATTGCCATAATATTCTTGCACTTCCTTGCGCAGCAGCTTGACGCGGTGCGCGGCGCGTTCGAGGCGCTTGGTCGAGCGGACGATGCCGACATAATCCCACATGAAGCGGCGCAGCTCGGCCCAGTTGTGGCTGACCACGACTTCCTCGTCCGAGTCGGTGACGCGGCTGTCGTCCCACGGGCGGACCGGCGGCGGCGGCTCGCTGCTGTTCCAGCCGGACTTGATCGCTTCGGCGCAGGCCTGCCCGAACACGAGGCATTCGAGGATCGAGTTCGACGCCAGCCGGTTGGCCCCGTGTAGCCCCGACTGCGTCACCTCGCCGACGCCGTACAGCCCCGGTACGTCGGTGCGCCCGGCCAAGTCGACCAGCACGCCACCGCAGCTGTAGTGCGCGGCCGGAACCACCGGGATCGGCTGGACCGTGCAGTCGATGCCGAGTTCGAGCAGCTTGGCGTGGATCATCGGAAAGTGCTGGCGGATGAACGCCGCCTCGAGATGCGTCATGTCGAGCAACACATGACTCAGCCCGAGCCGCTTCATCTCGGCATCGATGGCGCGCGCCACGACATCGCGCGGTGCGAGTTCGAGCCGCTTGGCATCGTAGCGGCCCATGAACCTAGTTCCGTCAGGCA
The DNA here is from genome assembly GCA_964247215.1 of uncultured Sphingomonadaceae bacterium. GTDB lineage: Bacteria > Pseudomonadota > Alphaproteobacteria > Sphingomonadales > Sphingomonadaceae > Polymorphobacter_B. Next base: position 8,945 of record CAXTTR010000013.1, on the reverse strand, counting down.
GTTTGAGCTGACCGCCCTCGCCGCGCATTGCCTCGGTAATCAGGAAGTTCTTGACCTTGGAATGGTAGAGGCAGGTCGGGTGAAACTGATTGAATTCCATGTTCGACACCCGGCACCCGGCGCGCCACGCCATCGCAATGCCGTCGCCGGTCGACCCGTCGGGGTTGGTCGAATACTGATAGACGCGGCTCGCCCCCCCGGTCGCCAGCACGACGGCGCGCGCCACGAAGCGCTCGACGCTGCGGCTCGCGGCGCTCCACGCATAGACGCCGTGGCAGCCGCGGACGGCGAAGCGCTGGCCCTCGACATGGGCGGCGGTGATCAGGTCGACCGCGACCCGCCCGGTAACCAGCGTGATATTGGGGTCGGCGGCGGCGGCGCGTTCGAGCGCCTTCTGCACCGCCCAGCCGGTGGCATCGTCGACATGGACGATGCGCCGGTGGCTGTGGCCGCCCTCGCGCGTCAGGTGGAAGCGCTCGGACACCGTCTCGCCGGCGTTGAACGGCACGCCGAGTTCGGCCAGGCGGTCGATCGCGCGTGCGGCGTTCTCGACGACGAACTCGACGGTGGCGCGGTCGTTAAGGCCGTTGCCGGCAATCATTGTGTCTTCGATGTGGCTGTCGAAGGTGTCGCCGGCGTCGAGCACCGCGGCGATGCCGCCCTGCGCCCATGCAGTCGACCCGGCCGAGACATCGCCCTTCGAAAGCACCGCGACGCGCAGGTGATCGGCGAGATTGAGCGCGGTCGTCAGTCCCGCCGCGCCCGAACCGATGACGATGACGTCGAAGTGCTGCGCCTCGGCGGGCGCGCGCCTAGCCAACGGGCAGCTCCGGCGCGGCTTCGACCTGCGGCGCGCGCGGCCGGGTCAGCTGCAGGAACACATCCTCCAGGTCGGCCTCCTGCGTCGACACATCGACGACGCCGATCCCGGCGTTGGTCAGCCGGTGCAGGATGTCGCCCGCCTGCGTCTCGCGCTTGTCGTAGGTGATGCCGAGCGCGCGCGGCCCGCGCAGCACAGCGCGGCCGCCGAGCCCTGCCGGAACCGCGCTGAGGTCGGCATCGACGGTCACCACCAGCACCTTGTCCTGCGCCGTCGCCAGCAACGTCGAGGTCAGGTCGTTCGCTACCACCGCGCCTTGATTGACGATGGCGATGCGGTCGCACAGCGCCTCCGCCTCCTCGAGGTAGTGCGTCGTCAGCACTACCGTGGTGCCGCCAGCATGGAGCTCGCGGACATATTCCCACAGCTGCTGCCGCAGCTCGATGTCGACGCCCGCGGTCGGCTCGTCGAGGACCAGCACCGGCGGGTTGTGGACCAGCGCCTTCGCGACCAGCAGCCGGCGCTTCATGCCGCCCGACAGCGTCCGCGAATATGCGTGCGCCTTATCCTCGAGGCGGACGGCGCGCAGAATCTCCATGGTCCGGCGGCGCTTTGGCGGCACGCCGTACAGCCCGGCCTGCAGTTCGAGCGTCTCGAACGGCGTAAAAAACGAGTCGAACAGGATCTCCTGCGGGACGATGCCGATCGATGCCTTGGCGTTGCGCGGATGCTCGTTGATGTCGAAGCCCCAGATGCTCGCCGAGCCGCTGGTCTTGTTGACCAGCCCGGCGAGAATGTTGATCAGCGTCGACTTACCCGCGCCGTTCGGCCCGAGCAGCCCGAACATGCTGCCGCGCGGGATTTCAAGGCTGATCCCCGCCAGCGCGCGCTTGCCGCCCGCATAGGTCTTTTCAAGATTGCGGACCGAGATCGCTGACTGTATTTGCATGATGCGCGGAGATAGGCTGCGGGGTGGTTACGGGCAAGTGCGCTGCCTTCATTGCGCGCTGGGTGAGGTGGTTCCATTCACCTTCGTCACCCGTTACACCGCACCTATGGAAAGCATCCCCCCGCCCGAAGTCTTGTATATCGACACCACCCGGATCGCCTGCGACGGCGAGGAGGCCGGGGTGCCCGGTGGCGGCCACCCGCGCGTATGGCTGCAAATGGGAGCGAACGGTTATGCCGATTGCGGCTATTGTGATCGCCGCTTTATCCTGACCGGCGGCCCGGCGGACGAGCGGAACACATAGTATGACGGCGCGAGCAGTGCGGACGGTATCGCAGGCAGTGCTCAGCCTGCTGCTCGCCGCGACCGCGCATGCCGCTTCGCCGGATACGGTTGCTTACAACGCCGCGCCGCAGCCCTATGCTCGCATCGAGATCAAGCACACCTTGCTGACCGCGCGACTGGCGCTCGGCGTCCCCAAACTGCTGCTACTCAATCTCGCGGCAGGTGAGCGTGCCCGGCTTAGGGCGGTGCCGCTGCTCGGCAAGGGTACCGCCAAAACCAATCTGCTGCCCGGCGGTGAAGTCGTTTACCGCGCCAATCTGTACGGCGTCGCCGCAAGCGGGCGCGATAGCACGACGGTTCCGACGGCGTGGCTCGACAAGATCGTCGCCGATGACGCTGACGGCATCCTGTCGGTGTTCGCGCTGAACGCCGACCATGTCGTCATTCTCCAGCCCGGGGCGCCCGCTGGCGGCACCGTCTATAGCGTGCTGCGTGATGGAAAAGGCGACTCGACCAGCACCGTCCGCGTCGGCGACGAGAAGCTGCACATCATCTTCGACCTGCGCTCGCCGCATACCATCATGAACGGCACTGCCGCGCGTGCAGTTGAAGCCGCGGGTCTGGTCAAGCGTGGCGGCGCGGTCGGGCTATGGGAGCCATTCCCAAAGCAATCGCTACCCTATGAGACGCTGCTCCCGGTTCCGGGCGCGACCCTGCTCGGACTGCCGCTGATGACGCCGACCGGGCGGATTACCGAGGCGCGCGCGCGCGAGCTCGACCGCGCCGTCAAGGCGGGAACCAGCACCGCCGAGCAGGATGCCGACGCGATCGTCGTCACCGCAAACGCCAAGCACAAAAAGCGCGACGCCTGGGTGATTATAGGGCGCGATGTGTTGAACCACTGCTCACGCATCGAGCTCGATCGCCCGGGCACGCGCTGGCTGCTGACCTGTAACTTCGCCGCGCAGACCTGACGCAGGCTCACCGCGCAGCGCCGACTCGAACGCCTCGCGGTCGAACTGCCCTTCCCAGCGCGACACGACAATTGTCGCGACCGCGTTGCCGATGAAGTTGGTTAGGCTGCGGCACTCGCTCATGAAGCGGTCGACACCGAGGATCAGCGCCATGCCCGCCAGCGGTAGCGACGGCACCACCTGCAGCGTCGCCGCGAGCGTGATGAAGCCCGCGCCGGTCACCCCCGCCGCTCCTTTTGACGATAGCATTGCGACGCCGAGCAGCAGCGCCTGCTGGCCGAAGCTGAGATGCACGTTGGTTGCCTGCGCGATAAACAGCGCCGCTAGCGTCATGTAGATGTTGGTGCCGTCGAGGTTGAACGAGTAGCCGGTCGGCACGACGAGACCGACGATGGTCTTGGGACAGCCAGCACGCTCAAGCTTCTCGATCAGCAGTGGCAGCGCCGACTCGGACGACGACGTGCCGAGCACGAGCAGCAGCTCGGTTTTCAAGTACGCGATCAGTCGCAGGATCGAGAAGCCGCACGCTGCGCCCACCGCACCGAGCACGACCAGCACGAACAACAGCGCCGTCAGATAAAACGACGCGACCAGCGCCGCAAGATGCGCCAGCGTGCCGAGCCCGAACTTGCCGATGGTGTACGCCATCGCGCCGAATGCACCGGCCGGAGCGGCGCGCATCAGGATAGCGACGAGCTTGAAAAACGCTGCCGACAACCCTTCAAGCAACGCCTGCACGCCGTTGCCGCGGCTGCCAATCGAGGCGAGCGCGATGCCGAACAGCACCGCGACGAACAGCACCTGCAGGATATTGCCCTCGACCAGCCCCGAAAATATTGTGTCGGGGATGATGCTGAGCAGGAAGCCGGTGACGGTCGTGTTGTGCGCCTTCGCGGCATAGCCGGTGATCGACGCCGCATCAAGGCTGGCGGGATCGATGTTAAGCCCAGCTCCGGGCCGAACGACATTGGCGACAACCAGCCCGACAACGAGTGCGAAAGTCGACATCACGAAGAAGTACGCCAGCGCCTTGCCCGCGACCCGCCCGACGCGGCCGATGTCGCCCATTCCGGCGATACCGGTGGTGACGGTCAGGAAGATCACCGGCGCAATGATCATCTTGACGAGCTTGATGAAGCCGTCGCCGAGCGGCTTCAGCGCCGCGCCGGTGGCGGGGTAGAAATAGCCGAGCGCCACGCCGGCGACGATCGCAGCGATGACCTGCGCGTACAAGTGCGAGCGGCGGGCGGGGGCTGGCAACGCGACTTCGACGGCGGCAGGGTTCAACACGGCGCGCGCTCCTTTCACGATGACACTAGCCGTGCGGCGTCAGCGCGCAACGCTAGCATTCCCATGCGGCGGAACGCGTCCTATATCGGAGCCATGACACATCTCGATCCCGCCACGATCTTCTACCGCGATACCGAGCTCGACCCGGCACGCACCGAGCGCATCGTCGCCGAAGCGCTTAACGGATGCGACGACGGCGAGCTGTATTTGCAATATGCGCTGAGCGAGGGCTTCTCGTTCGACGATGGGCGGTTGAAGTCAGCGACGTTCGACACCTCGCAGGGCTTTGGTCTGCGCGGCGTCGCGGGCGAGACTACCGCCTTCGCCCACGCCAACGAGTTGTCCGACGCGGCCATTCTGCGCGCCGCCGAGACGGTGCGCGTAGTTCGCGCCGGCCACGGCGGCACGATGGCGCTATCGCCGCCGCGCACCAACGCGCGACGGTATACCGATGCCGACCCGCTGAGCGCCGTGCCGTTCGCGGCGAAAACCGCGCTGCTCCAGAAGATCGACGCGGTCGCCCGCGCGCGTGATCCGCGCGTTGTGCAGGTAAGCGTCAGCCTTAGTGGCAGCTGGTCGGTGGTTGAGATTGTCCGCGCCGACGGGCAGCGCGCGCGCGATGTTCGCCCGCTGGTTCGCATCAACGTGCAGATCGTGGTCGCCAATGGCGACCGGCGCGAGACGGGCTTTCACGGCCTCGGCGGGCGCTACCTGTACGATACGCTGTTCGACGAGAGCAGCTGGATGCCCGCGATCGACATCGCGCTGGCGCAGGCGCTGGTCAACCTCGATGCGGTCGCCGCTCCGGCGGGCGAGATGACCGTCGTGCTCGGTCCCGGCTGGCCCGGCATCCTGCTGCACGAAGCGATCGGCCACGGGCTTGAAGGCGACTTCAACCGCAAAGGCACGAGTGCGTTTGCCGGGCGGATCGGCGAGCGGGTCGCGGCACCGGGCGTCACTGTTGTCGATGACGGCAGCCTCGATAACCGCCGCGGTTCGCTGACCATCGACGACGAGGGCACCCCGACGAGCCGCACGACGCTGATCGAGGACGGCATCCTGAAAGGCTATATGCAGGACCGCCTGAATGCCCGGCTGATGGGCGTTGCCGCGACCGGCAACGGCCGCCGTGAGAGCTATGCGCACGCGCCAATGCCGCGGATGACCAACACCTTCATGCTCGGCGGCGGCGAGGATCCCGGCGAGATCCTCGCGCGCGCCAAGTCGGGCGTGTACTGCAAGAGTTTCGGCGGCGGGCAGGTCGACATTACCAGCGGTAAATTCGTGTTCAGCTGTACCGAGGCGTATCGTATCGAAAATGGCCGGTTGGGAGCGCCACTCAAGGGCGCGACTTTGATCGGCAACGGCCCCGACGTACTGACCCGCGTCAGGGCGATCGGCAACGACCTCGCGCTCGATGAAGGCGTCGGCATCTGCGGCAAGGGCGGCCAGTCGGTTCCCGCCGGCGTCGGCCAGCCCACGCTGCTGATCGAGGGACTGACGGTCGGCGGTACGGCGGCCTGATGCTGGCGGGCGTCGCCGGCTGATGCTAGCGGGCGTTGCTGCCAGTGCGGTGGTGGCGTTTCATTTAGCCTTCATCCTGTTCGCACTGGCGGGCGCGGCGCTGCTGTTTATCTGGCCGAAGCTCATCTGGCTGCATCTGCCGGCGCTGGCGTGGGGCAGCTTCGTCGAGTTCACCGGGCGCACCTGCCCGCTCACTCCCTTTGAGGACCAGCTACGCTATGCCGCCGGACAGGCAGGATATAGTGGCGGGTTTATTGATCATTACGTGACACCGGTGATCTATCCAGCCGGACTGACGCACGGCACGCAGCTGGCATTTGGAGCCGTCCTGCTTGTAACCAATTGCCTGCTATACGCGGCGTGGTTTCGCCGCCGGTTCTCAATGTCGCGGGCTCAGGAACGACCATAAACAAGCGGCAAACAGGACAATTGCCGCCGGCTGTCCAATTGTTTGCGCTTGCGCACGATCGCCGTACGCAAACAGCGCCGCCGTAACTAAGCCCGCAAGCAAGGCCAATTGCCACAATAGGTTGCTAATCGTCATTGACGATCACTCCCGGTAAATACCCAAACCGTTACTGAACGTACTAAGGGCAACGACCGAACGTGCCTAAACGTTTCATTAACTAATTGATAGGGCTGATCTGGTGCCACTGGTCGAAGTCGAAACACTGTACGACCGCGTGGTGGCGGAGATCGCGCGCGGGCGGCTCGAAGCAGCGGGCATCGACGCTGTGCTGTTCGACGCCGGGATCGTGTCGCTTATCGGCGGCGGACTGTCGGGCGTCCGTGTCATGGTCGACGACGATGATGCCGCCGCGGCTCGGGCACTGCTCGGCGACTGCACTTGATCCAACCGGCGCGACAGATCGTGCCGCCCGAGCCATTACGCCTTGCACTCGCGCTTGGCGGCGGTGCCGGACTCGGCTGGGCACACATCGGCGTATTGCGGGCGCTGCTGGCGCGCGGTGTCGTCATCGATGCCGTCGCGGGAACTTCGATCGGCGCGGTTGCCGCGGTCTGCCTCGCAGCCGACCGCCTCGACACGCTTGAGGAACTGGCGCGCTCAGCCAATCTGCGTAAGGTTGTGCGCTTCCTTGACGTCAATCTGCGCCGCGGCTCGCTGCTGGGTGGCCGCGCAGTAGCGCGCGAGCTGCGCAAGCATTTCGGCGAGCTGCAGCTTGAGGCACTGGCGATCCCATGCGCTGTGCTCGCCGCCGATCTGGTGTCGGGCACCGAGGTCGTGCTGACAACTGGCAGCATTGTTGAGGCGGTGCGCGCTTCGATCGCCATCCCCGGCATCTTCCCGCCGGTGCGCCACGGCGACATGATGCTGGTCGACGGCGGCGTGCTCAATCCCGTTCCGGTCCGCGCCGTCCGCGCGCTCAGCACCGCACCGGTAATCGCGATCAATCTGCAAGGTGACTATGTCCGCCGCGCCGCAATCGGCATGCCGCAGGATAAGCGCGTGCTCACCCCGATGCGGGTCGGCCGTGCTGGGATCAGTTTGCTACTAGCGCAGCTAGCAAGGCAGTCGCTGGCGCTTGATCCGCCCGATCTCGAACTGGCGCTCGCGGTTGGGCATATCCACGTTCGGAACTTCACCAAGGCACACGAGCTAATCGAAATCGGCGCGGATGCAGTTGAGCTGAACTGGCCAGTGATTGCGGCACTCGCACCGCCTATGAAACAAGCAGCCCGGTAAACCTGCTGCTTTTTTCGGCACCGGTATCATCGGTTACAAAGCGCAATTTGCTGCAGCGCAACAGGTGCCCGGTTGGCACGGCCTGTGCAAAGCATCAGGCCGGAGGGCCAGCATGAAACTCATCATCGCGATCATCAAACCGTTCAAGCTCGACG
>CAXTTR010000013.1:0-1233 GCA_964247215.1 uncultured Sphingomonadaceae bacterium | reverse complement strand
GGGCATGACCGTCTCCGAGGTCAAGGGCTTCGGGCGACAGAAGGGTCAAACCGAAATCTACCGCGGGGCTGAGTACACCACCAACATGGTCCCCAAGATCAAGCTGGAGATCGTCGTCGAGAGCAGCATCGCCGCCGCCGTCGTCGAGGCGATCCAGCAGACCGCGCACACCGGCAGCATCGGCGACGGCAAGATCTTCACCATGGACGTGTCTTCCGCGGTGCGCATCCGCACCGGCGAAACCAACGAAACCGCATTGTAAGGGGGATGCAGAGCATGGATCATCGAATTGGACCTGGCCTGACAGGAGCACGCCTGGTGCTCGCCCTGTTCGGCGGGTCGGCACTATTGCTCGCTGGACCGGCGCTGGCGCAAGCCGTCGCTGCTGCAGTTCCTGCCGTTGCCGCCGCAGCCCCGCCCGCTCCCGTACCCAATAAGGGCGACACCAGCTGGATGCTGATCTCGACCGCGTTGGTGCTGATGATGTCGGTTCCAGGGCTGGCGCTGTTCTACGGCGGGCTGGTGCGGACCAAGAATATGCTCAGCGTGCTGACGCAGGTGTTCATGATCGTTGCGATCGTCTCGCTGCTATGGGTCACTTACGGCTATTCGATGGCGTTCACCAGCGGCGGCACCGGCGCGCTCGCACCGTTTGTGGGCAGCTTCGACAAGCTGTTCCTGCACGGCGTTACCTCGGATTCAGTCGCCGCGACGTTCTCGAACGGCGTCGTGATCCCCGAATATGTGTACATTGCGTTCCAGATGACGTTCGCGTGCATCACTCCGGCGCTGATCATCGGCGCGTTCGCCGAGCGCGTTAAGTTCTCCGCGCTGATGGTGTTCATGGTGCTGTGGGTCACGGTCGTCTATTTTCCGATCGCGCACATGGTCTGGTACTGGCCAGGCCCTGACAGCCTCAAGGCGACGCCGCTCGACGTCGGCAAGGCCTATGGCTGGGGCGTCCTTGACTTCGCCGGCGGCACTGTCGTTCACATTAATGCCGGCATCGCGGGCCTGGTCGGCTGCATCTACATCGGCAAGCGCACCGGCTATGGCAAGGAAGCGATGCCGCCGCACAGCCTCGTCATGACAATGATAGGTGCCTCGCTACTGTGGGTCGGCTGGTTCGGCTTCAACGCCGGATCAAACCTTGAGAGCAACGGCGTCACCGGCGTTGCCTTCCTCAACACCTTCGTCGCCACATCCGCGGCGGCGGTCTCGTGGGTGCTCGTC
>CAXTTR010000012.1:14447-18849 GCA_964247215.1 uncultured Sphingomonadaceae bacterium | reverse complement strand
TGCGCGACGAGGCCGAAATCCGCGGCCACCGGCGCACCTACATCGGCTCGATGCCTGGCAAGATCATTCAGAACCTGCGCAAGGCCGGGACCTCGAACCCGCTGTTCCTGCTCGACGAGATCGACAAGCTCGGTCAGGATTTCCGGGGCGACCCGTCGTCGGCGCTGCTCGAGGTGCTGGACCCCGAACAGAACAAGGCGTTCAACGATCATTTCCTCGAGGTCGACTACGACCTGTCGGATGTGATGTTCGTGACGACGGCGAACTCGCTCAACATGCCGCAGCCGCTGCTCGACCGCATGGAGATCATCCAGCTGTCGGGCTACACCGAACTCGAGAAGATCGAGATCGCGCGCGCCCACCTGCTGCCCAAGCAGTATGAGGCGCATGGGCTGGCGAAGCATGAGTTCGACGTCACCGACGCCGCGATGCGCGACCTCGTGCGCTATTACACGCGCGAGGCTGGCGTCCGTACGATGGAGCGTGAGCTCGCCAAGCTGGCGCGGAAGTCGCTGCGGCGCATTCTCGAAGGCAAGGTCAAGTCGGTCACCGTCGATGCCGACAACCTCGCCGAGTTCGCCGGCGTGCGGAAGTACAAGTACGGCGTCGGCGAGACCGAGGACCAGATCGGCGCGGTTACCGGGCTGGCATGGACCGAGGTCGGCGGCGAGCTGCTGACGATCGAGGCGGTGACGGCGCCGGGCAAGGGGTTGATCAAGACCACCGGCAAGCTCGGCGACGTCATGACCGAGTCGATCCAGGCGGCGTTGAGCTTCGCCAAGGCGCGCAGCGTGCAGTACGGCATCAAGCCGTCGCTGTTCGACCGTAAGGATATCCACATCCACGTTCCCGAAGGCGCGACGCCCAAGGACGGCCCGTCGGCGGGTGTCGGCATGGTCACCGCGATCGTCTCGACGCTGTCGGGTATCGCGGTTCGCAAGGACGTCGCGATGACCGGCGAAGTAACGCTGCGCGGCCGCGTGCTGCCGATCGGCGGGCTGAAGGAGAAGCTGCTGGCGGCGCTGCGTGGCGGCATCACCACCGTGCTGATCCCGGCGGATAACGAGAAGGATCTCGCCGACATCCCGAAGACGATCACCGACGGCCTGCGGATCGTGCCGGTGGCGCATGTCGATCAGGTGCTGGCGGAGGCGCTGGTTAAGCCGCTGGTGCCGATTATCTGGACCGAGGCGGACGAGCTAGCGGCGCGACCGACGCCGATGATGCTCGCCGAAACCGCCGCGATCCACTGACGCGCGCAGATTGATGTCGAGAATGATGAGAAACCGCGCTTCGGCGCGGTTTCTTTTTGACTCGCATCGCTACCGGTTTCTAGATGATCGCTTGCCGGGCGGACTTGAGTCGCTTCTCCGTGCATCATTGGGGGCGGACGTGAACAAGCAAGACCTGATCAATGCGGTAGCCGGTTCGAGCGGGCTTGGGCGGAACGAAGCCGGCAAAGCGGTCGAGGGCGTCTTCGAGGCAATCACCGCGGCGCTGAAAGGCGGCGACGAGGTCCGCATCGTCGGGTTCGGCACCTTCCTCGCCGGACAGCGCAAGGCGTCGAGCGGACGTAACCCGCGCACCGGCGAACCGATGGAGATCGGCGCCAGTGTCCAGCCGAAGTTCAAGGCGGGCAAGGGGCTGAAGGACGCGTGTAATTAGGGGCGGGCCGGCTGACCGCTCTATGTTATTCCCGCTGCCCCAGCGCAAGCTGGGGCCCATCTTCGATCGGGAGGTGCGCTGCCCAGACGTGGACCCCAGCTTTCGCTGGGGCAGCGGCGTGTTGAACGATCCGGTCGTACGGATTGGCGTGGGCCCACCTTTACACCATCCGGCGCAGGCTTTAGACGCAGCGCTCCCTCGAACGGGGGCGCGTAGCTCAGCGGTAGAGCACTCCCTTCACACGGGAGGGGTCACAGGTTCAAACCCTGTCGCGCCCACCACGAGGTCCGCTTACTGGCGGTAGCTGCCGTCGAGGATGGCGCGCCACCACGGCTCGTTTGCCAGATACCACGCCAGTGTCGCCGCGAAACCGCTGGCGAAATCGCGTGCCGGGGCGTAGCCGAGCTCGCCGCGGGCGCGGGTTTCGTCGATCGCGTAACGCCGGTCGTGCCCGGCGCGGTCGGTTACCCAGCTCTTGAGCGATGCGGTCGGCTCGCCGCTCGCCGCCGGTGCCGATGGGAAACGCGCGGCCAGTCCGGGGTCGGCGGCAAATGCCGCATCGACCGCGGCGCACAGCGTGTCGATCACGGTCAGGTTGGGCAGCTCGGCCCCGCCGCCGATGTTGTAGCACTCGCCAACCTTGCCCCGCGCCAGCACCAGCTCGATGCCGCGGCAATGGTCTTCGACATGCAGCCAGTCGCGGACGTTCATGCCATCGCCGTAGATCGGCAGCTTGCGGCCGTGCAGCGCGTTGATCAGGAACAGCGGGATCAGCTTCTCGGGAAACTGGTACGGACCGTAGTTGTTCGAACAGTTCGACGTCGTTACCGCCAGCCCGTAGGTATGGTGATAAGCGCGCACGAGGTGGTCCGACGCCGCCTTCGACGCCGAATAGGGCGAGTTCGGCGCATATTGTGTCGTCTCGCTGAACGCCGGATCGTCCGGCCCCAGCGAGCCGTAAACCTCGTCGGTCGAGACATGGTGGAAGCGGTGGGGCTTGCCGCTGCCGCTCAGCCAGACGCTGCGCGCCGCCTTGAGCAGGCTATGCGTACCGATGACGTTGGTGTCGATGAACGCGTCCGGCCCGGTAATCGAGCGGTCGACGTGGCTTTCGGCGGCGAAGTGCACCAGCGTGCCGATGTCCCGGTCACGCAACAGCGTTTCGACCGTGACGGTGTCGCGGATGTCGGCGTGGACCAGCTCGGTGGCGGTGCCGTCGAGGTTGGCGCGGTTGCCGGCGTAGGTCAGCGCGTCGAGCACGGTGATGCTGTCAGCCGGATGTTGCGCCGTCCAGTAATGGACGAAGTTCGCGCCGATGAAACCGGCCCCGCCGGTGACCAGCAGTTTAGCCATGCGCGATGTCCCTAAGGCAGCGGCGCAGCTCATCGCGCCAGTGCCGGGCGACGCCGGTGACGGCCCAGGTCGCGGTCTTGTCGAGGACGCTGTACGCCGGGCGCTTGGCCGGGGTCGGATAGTCCTCGGTACGGATCGGTAGCAGCGTGGTATCGCGCATCAGCAGCCCAAGCGCGCGCGCCTCGTCGTGAATCGCGGCGGCGAAGTCGTACCATGAGGCGACCCCGGCATCGGTCCAGTGCCAGATGCCGTGCTGGCCGCCGGCCATCAGCGCCCACAGCGTTCGCGCCAGTCCCGCGGCGTGCGTCGGCGTGCCGATCTGGTCGGCGACGACGCGTAATTCGTCGCGCTCGGCCATCAGCCGGAGCATCGTGCGGACGAAGTTGTTGCCCTGCGCGGCGTACACCCACGCGGTACGGACGATCAGCGGGGCCGCGTGGAACTCGGCCGCTGCAAGTTCGCCGTCGAGCTTGGTGCGGCCATAGGCGCTGAGCGGATTCGGCGCGGCGCCGGCGGGGTAGGGGCGGTGCGCGGTGCCATCGAAGACGAAGTCGGTCGAGACATGCGCGAAGCCCGCGCCGCAGTTGCGCGCCGCGGCGGCAAGCAGCCCGACGGCGTTGACGTTGACCGCGCGTGCCGCCGCCTCGTCGGCCTCGGCCTTGTCGACAGCGGTGTAGGCGGCGGCATTGACGACATAATCGGCGCGCGCGGCCGCGACGGTGGCCGCGACGGCATCGGCGTCGGTGATGTCGAACTCGGCTTCGGGGGGCGCGATAACGGTGCTACCCGGCAGCACCGCGGCCTGTAGCGCACGGCCGAGCTGACCGCCGCTGCCCGCGATCAGAACTCTCATGCGAACGTCTCCGCCGCGGCAAACGATGATGCTACGGCGTCCTTCGTCGACAGTAGCGGCGTTACGCCATCGAGCGGCCAGTCGATCGCGATGTCAGCGTCGTTCCACACCAACGCGCGCTCATGCCCGGGCGCATAGAATGTCGTGCACTTGTACAGGAAATCGACGCTGTCGCTAAGCGTCAGGAAGCCGTGCGCGAAGCCCGGCGGGACCCACAGCATGCGCTTGTTGGCGGCGGACAGCTCATAGCCGGCCCAGCGCCCGAAGTGCGGCGATGAGCGGCGCATGTCGACCGCCACGTCGAATACGGCACCGGCGGTGACGCGGACCAGCTTACCCTGCGGCGCCTCGATCTGGTAATGCAGACCGCGCAGCACGCCTTTGGCCGAGCGGCTGTGGTTATCCTGGACGAAGCTCGCGTCGATGCCGGCGTCGGCGAAGGCGCGCGCGTTCCAGCTTTCGAGGAAGAAGCCGCGGTCATCGCCGAAGACGCGCGGCTCGATCAGCTTGACCCCGGGCAAGGCGGTGTCG
>CAXTTR010000012.1:0-14437 GCA_964247215.1 uncultured Sphingomonadaceae bacterium | reverse complement strand
CATTCATCCAGCGTGCGCCAGCTGGTCGAGCAGATATTCGCCGTAGCCGCTCTTGCGCAGCGGCTCGGCAATGCGCGCGAGCTGCTCGCCGTCGATGAAGCCCTGCCGCCACGCGATCTCCTCGGGGCAGCAGATCTTCAGTCCCTGCCGTTCCTCCACGATGCGCACGTACAGCGCCGCGTCGAGCAGCGAAGCGTGCGTGCCGGTGTCGAGCCACGCGAAGCCGCGCCCCATCAGCTCGACGTCGAGGTTGCCGGCGTCGAGGTACATGCGGTTGAGGTCGGTAATCTCGAGCTCGCCGCGCGGCGACGGCCGCACCTCGCGCGCATAATCGACGGCGTTGCCATCGTAGAAATACAGCCCCGTCACCGCATAGTTCGACTTCGGCGCGAGCGGCTTTTCTTCGATCGTCTGCGCGCGGCCGCCGGCGTCGAACGACACCACGCCATAGGCGGCCGGGTCCTTGACGTAATAGCCGAACACCGTCGCGCCGTGGTCGCGCGCGTCGGCGCGATGCAGCAGCTCGGGCAGGCCGTGGCCGTAGAATATGTTGTCGCCGAGGATCAGCACCGACGGGCGCGCGCCGATGAAGTCCGCGCCGATGTGATACGCCTGCGCCAGCCCCTTGGGCTCGGGCTGAACGGCGTACTCGATCGCCATGCCCCACTGCGAACCATCGCCGAGCAGCTGGCGGAAAGCCGGGCCGTCGGCGGGTGTCGTGATGATCATCACCTCGCGGACGCCAGCCAGCATCAGCACCGACAGCGGATAATAGATCATCGGCTTGTCGTAGACCGGCATCAGCTGTTTGCTGACCGGCTTGGTCAGCGGATACAGCCGTGTGCCGGAACCGCCAGCGAGAATAATGCCGCGCCTTGCCACGCGCTGTTCCTTAAATGCTTACCGGCCGGCCGGCAGCGCTTACCGCGCGCCGGCCCAGCCCGTTCAGTGCGCGGCGGCGGCGGGGGCGGCGGTACCGGCTGGTACAGGCGCTGCTCCGGCCGTTGCTGCTCCGGCAGCAGGTGCGGTGGGGTTGACCGGCGGCCCATAGCCCTTGGCATAGGTGATCGTCGGCTTGGCCTTGGCGGTGATCGTCTTCAGCTCGGCCACCAGCCGCTCCTGGACCTGCTGGCGCTGCAGCAGTTGCTGCGCGAAGCTGATCGCCTTCTCGCCCGAGAACGGCACGATCTTGGTGCTGGTCACCTTGTTGACGACCATCACCGGAGCCGGGGCACCCTGCGGCTGGTCGGCGAACATGAAGACCTCGTCGGGATTGCGCGCCGTGATCTTCTCGATCTCGGCGGTCAGCTGCGGGTTGACCGCGAGCGCATCGACCGTTGCCGGCTGACGGCGGAACTCGATATTGGCGGTACTCAGCACCTGCTCGACATCGTTCATCGTCTTCGCCGGTCCGAGGCCGAGCTGCGCGATGTTCTTGGGACGCAGGAACTGGATCTGGTCGATCGTGTAGATCTTGCGGTTCGCAAACAGCTCGGGATGTGCCGCGATGAACTTCTCGGCAGCCTCGCGCGTCGGCGGCGTCACCTTCTGCGCGATCGACGCCTGCAGCGCCTGTACCAGCAAGCCGTCGTCGACCTTGCGCTGTGTCAGCAGGAAGTTAGGATTTTGATCGAGCTTACGCTCGCGCGCGGCGTCGGCGAGCATCTTGCGCTCGATGACCCGCGCCAGCACCACTGACTCGACGGTCTTGCGCGGCGTCTCAGGCGGGGCCTGCGTCTGCGCCAGCTCGGCGTTCAGCTCGCGGACGGTGATATCGTTGCCATTGACGGTGGCGACGACCTGCCCGGTCGGGGTCTTGTTACCGCCGAACTTGTTGCATCCCGAGGTCATCGCGATAAGCGATAGCCCCAGCAGCGCTGCGATCTTGGTGTGCATCATGGTTCCCTGCTCTCCCTGAGCTGCTCTTTACGGCGTGAAGCCCTGTCCAAACAAGGCCTGCAACATTGCCCGCGCCTTGGACGGCTGCCGCCGCAGCAATCGCCGCATGATCAGCGCCAGCGCCAGCAGCCAGTGCCACGGTAACATTAAGGGCAGGTAACGCCGCACGAACTTCAGCCGCGAGCGCAGCAGCCAGTATTCGGCCTTCGCACTGCGCGCGCCCTTGGCGCTGCTCGAGCCGATCGAGCCGCCCTCCTTGTGATAAACGACGGCGCCGCGCGCGAAACTCGTCGTGAAGCGGCCGCGGTTGCGGTAGGCCCAGTCGAGCTCCTCGAAATACAGGAAATAATCTTCCGCCATCGGGCCGACGCGCTCGACGAAGCGCCGCGATACGGCGAGCGACGCGCCGAGCACCATGTCGGTGGCCTGCGCGACCGCGGCTGGGTCATAGGGCGTCGACGCCGGCTGGTTGACCGCGATACCGGTGGTCACGCCGGTCCACGGCCCGAAGCGGCTGCCGTTCAGACACTGCAGCGTGCCCGGGCGGTGGTAATAACGCACGACGGTGCCGCACATGCCAGCGTTGAAGGTCGCGTCGAGCTGCGCCAGCAAGGCTGCCGCAGCGGTTGCCTCGACCACGGTATCGTTGTTGAGCAGCCAGACGTAGTCGATCGCCGGATCACGCAGCAGATAGGCGAGACCGACGTTGTTGCCGCCAGCGAAGCCGAGGTTCGCACCGGCCTCGATCGCCGTCAACGGTGCCGCCGTCAACGGTGCCGCGGTCGGGGGTGCCGACCGTGCCGCGGCTGCATCGATGGTGACCAGCTCAAGCGGCTTGGGAGCGGGAGGCGATGAGAAGCCCGCCATCGCCGCTTCGGCCGCGCTCGCGACAAGGCGGCCAGCGGCCCAATCGGCGAGCTGCGCGAGCGACCCATCCGCGGACGCGTTGTCGACGACGGCGATGCGCAATGGCAGCGTGCTGCCCAGCAGTGACTCGAGACATTCGATCGTATCCTGCCAACCATTCCAGTTGACCAGCACGACGCCGAGCCGCGCCTGCGGCTTCACATTAGTTGGTGTCAAAACAGCACATCGAGTTCAGCCTTTGGCCAGCAGATCGGCACGAGATTGGTGAAGCGACCACTACGTCGGGATGACAGTTCAGGGTGATCGCATCTCGCTGTAGCGCAAAGGCCGGCGATCGGTTGCAAGCCGATCGTCGAGCGAGCCGGACGCCTTGGGTTTAGGGTGAAATGTTGCGGGTCGCGGCCGTTAAAGCGGCAGCTTGGCGAGCGCCGCCGACATCAGCAGCAGCGCCGCAACGCCTGGATAGCGGTAGCGATACCGCTTCTCGCCGTCGACCTCATCGGATTGGATCAGCTCACCGGGATGCGCAAACTTGGCAAGACTGCGCTCGATTTCGGCGCGCGGCATCGTATCGCCCAGCTCATTCTTGACGTCCTCGGTGCCGAACCAGCCGTCGGAATGCATCCCGGCCTGCGCCGCGCCGACCAGCACCGGCCATTCGGCCTGCGCGTCCTGGCGGCTGAGGATGCCCTGGACGCGGCGCGGCAGCGTCGCGTTCCAGTCGGTTAGCACCGCCTCGACGGCGGTGCGCGCGTGGCGTTCGTCGACCTGCGTGCGGTTCTGCTTGAGCGCGGCCAGTCCTGCCTGATGTCCGAGCAGCCGTACCAGATACGGCGAGCCGGATGCCATCGTCGCGATCATCGCGATCACCTCGTCGCTGAAATGCAGCCCCGCCGCTTCCTCGCCCAGCGTCAGCACCGCCTTGACCTCGGCCGTATTCAAGGGCCGCATCGGCAGCCCGACGACGTTGCGCCGGATCGACGGCGCGAAGCCGATCAGCTCGTCGAGGTTCGACGCGACCCCGGTCAGCACGAGCTGGACCCGAGCGGCGCGGTCGGAGAGATTCTTGATCAGTTCGGCGACGTCACGGCGGAAGTTGGCGTCGGGGACGCGGTCATACTCGTCGAGGATCAGGATGACGCGCGTGCCAACGACATCGGCGAACAGGTCGCTGACTTCGCGCGGGCCGAAGCTGCCCTCGGGCAACAGCTTGTCGAAGTGACCGCCAGCCTCGACGTCGACCGTCGTCGGCAGGATGCTGCGGTGATAGAGCATCGGGATCTTGCTGGCGAAGGTGCGGAAGATGTCGTCGAATCGCCCGTCGGTACCGCAGCTGCCATAGAGCACGAGATAACGCGCCTCGCGGGCGGTGTCGGCAAAGACGTGCGCGAGCGAGGTCTTGCCGATACCGCGTTCGCCGTAGATGACGACGTGGACGCGCTGCTGCTCGATCGCCTGAATGAGCTGCGAGAGCGCATCCTGACGCCCCGAAAATTGCTCGCGCGAGATCACCGGCTGCGACGCCCCGAGCGCATCGCGCAGGGCCAGCATGGCGCGCGCGGTACTCGGCGACTGGCCGAAACCGGTGACGTCGTCCGACGCGAGGGCGGCAAAGCGCGGTAACGTCTCGCTACGGTCCGCCGGCGTGTCGCCGCGCCACAAGGTGTCAAGAAAAGCCGGACGGCGCGGCATCGGATCGACCTGCGGGAATACCGATGGCATGACATCGTCCGCCGGCGTAGCCTCGAGGACATCGTCGTGCCGGGCGCTGCGCGACCATCGTTTAAACATCGCCATCGTCTCAACTCTCCACGCGCGGGGACCCGCAATCCATAGCATACACGACGGCTGCTGCAGCTGTGTTAACCCCGCGTCGAGCGCAGCGCTTAGCCGCCACGCCGCCGAAATGGAAGGGCGCGATCCGACTTCATTGCGAATCCGGAACTGCGAGTTGCCGGTGGCGTGCCCGCCTGCTATCGGCAATAGCGCGGTACAAATTGCCGCAATCTGGTGGCTGGCGTGGGGGCCTTAGTTTGATCCGACCGAAATCTGCCATTCCGGCCAGGATCGCACTGCTGCTGCTCGCCAGCGGTCTGGCGAGCGCGAGCCGTGCCGATCCGCCGCCGCCCAGCGACGCCGGCACCGGCACAAATCCGGCCGGTACCCCGGCCGGTAACCAGCCGGGTCTGGCCGTTTCGCCCTCCGGCGCGACCGGTTCGTCATCCAGCCAAACCGGCCCGCTGCTCAGCCAGGCCGGGCTCGAGTCGCGGACCTCATCGATCCTGTCGACGATCGGTGCCATCATCCGCCGGGGATACAGCCTCGACGTCGGTGTCGATACACTGTTCGACAACAACATCCTGCGCGAGAGCGGCAGCTTGGTCCAGCCGAACGCCAACCGCAACGACATCGTCGTGACGCCGAGCGCGACGCTCCAGGCCGGCCTGCCGGTCGGCCGCCAGCAACTGTACGGGCTGGTCAGCGTCGGGCGCGATTTCTATGTGCACAACACCAGTTACGGCCGGGCGCGGATCAGCGCCGGCGGCGGTGCCAATCTCAGCATCGGACCCAGTTGCTCAGGATCCATATCGGGCCAGTACAGCCAGCGCGAGGGCACCCAGCTCGATCTCGTCGCGGTCGCGCCGAACAAGCAGGAAGACACTGTCTATTCGGCCAATGCCTTATGCGGCCGCGCGCACGGCATCGGCTTCGGCGGCGGCTACTCGCACAGCCAGACCCGCAACGGCTCGTCGATCTACAATCTGCTCGATTCGAACACCGATACGTTCAGCGCCAACGTCCGCTACAACAGCGGCGCGCTCGGCTCGATCATCCTGACCGGCGAATATTCGGACATCAGCTATCCGGGCCGCGGGCCGCCGCTGTTCCCCGCCCATGACGGCGTCCGGGATTACACGGGGCGGATATCGTACCAGCGCCAGATCGGCCCGATTCTCTCGGGCAGCATCGGCGCTTCCTACACCAAGGTCGTGCCGAAGGCGCCGGCATTCGATCTGCTCGGCAACCGCACCAACCCCGGCTATTCGAGCCCCGGTTTCGACATCTCGCTGAGCTATCATCCGGGTGTGCGGCTGTCGGCGGTGCTGAGCGCGACGCGTGACGTCACCGCGAGCGCCAATGTCGGGGCCAGTTACGTCGTCAACGGCAACTATGGGCTCGATGTGACGTACAAGTTATCGCCGCGCATTTCGACCGGCGTTGGAGGATCGTATAGCAAGCGTGACTACCGCGGCTCGTTCTCTTCGGTAGCCGACCCGCAGGCCCGGTTGAGCGACACGCTCTATCGCACCTATGTACAGCTGTCGTACACGCCGTACCGGCGATATAGTGTCAACTTCACTGTGGCGCAGCAGGGATTACGTTCAAGACCTAACATCTTCGATTACGACAGCACGACCGCGGCGATCGGGTTGCACGCAAAGTTCTGATGATAAGGGACGCAAGCATGTTGGACGGGTTGATGACGAGGGTTTGGGCGCTGGCGCTGGCGTTGCTGCTCAGCCTGACCGGCTTCCAGTCGATTGCCGCAGCCGCGCCGCCCTCGAAGCCCGCCAGCGCTTCAAAGTCCGCCAGCGCTTCGGCGCTGCCGGCGATGAAGCCCGGCACCACGACCGATCAGGGCTATGTGCTGGGAGCCAACGACACTGTCCAGATCCAGGTCTACGGCCAGCCCGATGCAGGCATCACGACGCGGATCAAGCCCGACGGCACGATCGTCATGCCGCTGATCGGCGTGATCACCGCGAGCGGGCAGACGACGGTGCAACTCGCCGACGACATCACGCGGCGCTTCGTGAAGGGCAACTTCTTCAAGAGCCCGGTCGTCAACGTCGAGATCGGAGCGTATGTCAGCCGCACCGTTAATGTCGCCGGCAAGGTCGCCGCGCCGGGGGTGTATCCGCTCGATAAAACCTACCGGACGCTTGAAATGCTGCTGAAGGCGGGCTGGATTAAGGATGCGGGAGCTAATTACGTCTATCTGCGACGTGGGAGCGACTATAAGGAAATTCAGCTCGACACCGAAGCGCTGGTTCGCGGCGCGCCGGACAAGGACCCGGTTCTCGAACCGGGCGACACTTTGTTCGTGCCTGACGCCGACACATTCTACATCTACGGGCAGATCGCCAAGCCCGGCACCTATCCGGTGCTGCGCAATATGACATTGCGGCAGGCACTCGCCCTGTCGGGTGGCGTGACAGCGTCGGGATCGGAGCGCAAGATCACCTTGCACCGGCCGGGCCAGAAGGACAGCGACGCGACGCTCGATCAGCTGATCGAGCGCAATGACGTGTTGATCGTCAAGGAACGGCTATTCTAGCCGGGACGGGCGAGCGACGCTCAGCGAGGTTTGAGAGATGAGCTTAGCGCAATTTATCCGGGTGCTGCTGGCGCGGTGGACGATCATCGCCGGCGCGGTTGTCGCTGCTGTGATCATTGCCGGCGTCGTCGCGAAACTGCTGCCGCCGCAGTATCCGGCCAAGGCGCGGGTGATCTTCGACGTCATCAAGCCCGATCCGGTGACCGGCGCGGTTGTCGCCTCGCAGTTCGACCGCAGCTATACGCTGACCCAGATGGAGTTGATCACCGATCAGCGCGTCGCCGGAGCCGTCGTCGACAAGCTCAAGATGACGGACGATCCGGTGCTGATCGAAAAGTTCAAGCACGACGCGAACGGCGAGGAGGATTTCCGGCGCTGGCTCGTCAAGCACGTCATCGACCACACCAAGACCGATCTGCTCGACGGCAGCAATATTCTCGAAATCAGCTACACCGCCGACGATCCAGCGACAGCGAAGACCGTCGTGGCGGCGCTTCGTGAGGCGTATATCGACGCGAGCCTGCGCTTCCGCACCGACGGTGCCGGCCGTACCGCGGACTGGTACCTCGATCAGGCTTCAAAGGCGCAGAAGGCGCTGGCCACCGCCGAAGCCGCACGGTCGGCGTTCGAGAAGGAAAAGAACATTGTCGTCGTGCCCGGCGGCGGCGATGCCGAGACCGCCAAGCTCGACGGGCTGCAGAACGCGCTGATGATGGCGCGCGGATCATCGGGCAGTGTCGAGGCGACGGTGGCGCAGAGCGTTCAGCAGTCGCCGCAGGTCGAGGCGCTGCGCTCGCAGCTCAATCAGATGGACGATGCGGTCTCGCAGGCTGCCGAACGGCTCGGCCCGGCAAACCCGCAGTATATCGGGCTGGTCCAGCGCCGCGCGCTGCTCGCCGCCCAGCTGGCGCGCGAGACGAGCGCCGCCCGGGCGCTCGGCGGCACCTCATCGGCCGCATCGCGGTCGAGCGTCGCGCAGTTGCAGAGCGAGTATGATGCACAGCGCGCCAAAGTGCTCGGCATGAAGCCCGAGCTCGACCAGCTGGCACAGCTGCAGCGCGAAGCCGATCTGCGGCGTCAGCAGTATGAGCGCGCCGCCGAGCGCGCCGCCGACCTGCGGCTGCAGGCGAGCGTGTCCGAAACCGGGCTGGTCGTGCTCGGCGAGCCGCTTGCCAGTCCCCGGCCGTCGTCGCCGAACGTGCCGTTGATCCTGGCGCTCGGGTGCGGTGCCGGCCTGGCGGTGGGCCTGCTCGCGGCGGTCGGGCTCGAGCTGCTATCGCGCCGGGTGCGTGGCAGCGAGGATCTCGCGCACGCCGCCAAGGTGCCGGTGCTGGCGGTGATCGGGAGTCCGCGCCGGTCAAACGGCGAACGCCTGCAACGTCGCCTCGGCCGCCGTGCCGCGAGCGGCACTATCCCAGATTGGCAAGCCGCACAGTGACCGACCTCATCAACCCTGGGACGCGGTCGACTTCGGTCGACGACGGCACCCAGCTGGCCGACGCGCCGATCCGTGATACGCTGCTACGGCTCGGCCTGCTCACCGATGACGAGTCCGCGCGCGTTATCGAGCATCAGCGTGAGCGCGGTCTCGATTTCGATCAGGCGGCGCTCGAGCTCGGCTTCATCGGCACCGACGATCTTAACCGGGCGCGCGAGCAGCTGGTCAACAGTCTGGCGCTGCAGGATACGCACCGCAGTCCGGTTTCGGACGAGCTCGTGGTCATCAGCGACCCCGCCAGCGTACGCGCCGAATCTGTCCGGCTGCTGCGGACGCAGGTCATCGCGCAGCACATCAAGCCCGGACGCCGGGCGCTGGCGGTGGTTGCGCCGATCGCCGGTGTCGGCTGCAGCTTCATCGCCGCCAACCTCGCCGCGGCGCTGTCGCAGATCGGTACCAAGACGCTGCTGGTGGATGCCAATCTGCGCTCGCCGCGGGTCGATCAGATCTTCGGCCTCGATCCCGCCGGACCGGGGCTGTCGAGCTATCTCGGGCTCCAGGTCGCGCGGCCCGAACGCGTCGTCCACGCCAACGTACTGCCGAACCTGTCGGTGATCGCCTCCGGGCCGCCGGTGGCGCGCCCGCAGGAGCTACTGTCGAGCACGCGCTTCCGCGACGGCATGAACACGCTGCTGCGCGAATACGACATCGCGATTTTCGACACGCCGCCGGCGAACACCTGCGCCGACGCGCTCACCGTCGCAGCCGCGATCGGCTATAGCGTTATCGTGGCGCGGCGCGATCACACATTCGTCAACGACGTCGCGGCGCTCGCCAGCCAGCTGTCGGCGTCGCGCAGCACCGTGGTCGGCTCGGTCCTGAGCGAATTTTAAACGTGCCAACCCAGGTGCGCCCGGCCGCAATCGACTGGCGGCAGCTGCTGACGGGGCACGCGCTGCTTGTGCTCGGCATGCTGGCAATCACGATTCCAACGTTGATCTCGCTCGGCACCGGGCCGTGGTCGACCGAGGCCGGCGTCCACGGCCCGCTGGTGCTCGCGACCGGCATCTGGCTGATCGGGCGGCGGTTGCCCGAGATCAGGCGAAAGGCCGTGCCCGGCTCGCTCGGCGCTGGTTTTGCGGTGATGCTGATCGCTGTTCCGATCTACATATTCAGCCGCGCGTTCGACTTCATCAGCACCGAGGTCGCGGCCATGCTGCTGGCAATGGGGGCAACAGCGTACGTGTTCTGCGGCCGTCAGGTGCTGGCGTTATTGTGGTTCCCAATCATCTACCTGGGCTTCGTAATCCCGATACCAGGGTGGGTGCTCGACGTCGTGACACAGCCGTTGAAGGCCCTGGTATCGCACTCCGTCACCGCCGTGCTGGCGGACTTCGGCTATCCAGTCGCCCGTGTCGGCGTGACGATCTACGTCGCGCAATACCAGCTATTGGTCGAGGACGCCTGCGCCGGCCTGAACTCGCTGATAAGCCTGACCGCGATCGGGCTGTTCTATGTCTACATCCTGCACAACACGAACTGGCGTTACTCCGTGCTGTTGTTGGCGCTGGTGATTCCAATCGCCATTTTGGCGAACTGTATCCGTGTCGCAGCTTTGGTGTTGTTGACTTATTATTTCGGCGACGCCGTGGCGCAGGGATTTCTGCATCACTTCGCCGGGATGGTGACGTTCACGTCGGCGTTGCTGTTCATCTTCGCAATCGACGCCGCGTTGAAACCTGTTCGTCACGCCCTTGAAAACCGGCATGGCGGCACGCCTATCCTGAACGAGGCCTTGTGATCGATCGGCGCGACATTCTGCTCGGCGGTGCCATGCTGTCGGCGGCGACGGCGGCCCTGGCGCTGACGCCGCACCGGCATGTGCAATTCCTCGGTTCGCGCAAGCTCGATGACATAATCCCGCGCAAGATCGGCGAGTGGGAGGATCACCCGTCCGAGGCGTTCATCCTGCCCCGCGATCCCGAAAGCCTGAGCGCGCAACTGTACAACGACACTGTCGCGCGGCTGTACGTATCGCCGAGCAGCATTCCGGTGATGATCGTCATCGCCTACGGCAATCTGCAGAACGATCAGCTGCAGTTGCACCGTCCGGAGGTCTGCTATGCAGCCGTCGGCTTCCAGATCTCGAGTTCGGAACTGGCTGCACTGCCGCTGGCGCACAATGTCCACCTGCCGGTGCGCGAACTGGTGGCGACGTCGGACAGCCGAATCGAGCCGATCTGCTATTGGACGCGGATCGGTGACGCGATGCCGACATCGGGGACGCAGCAGCGCTGGGTGAAGCTCCAGCAACAGATGGCGGGCATCATTCCAGACGGTGTGCTGGTGCGGATGTCGACGGTCGGGACGCCGTCGCCCGAGGTGTTTACCGAACTGCGCCGCTTCGGTGCCACGATGGTGGCGAGTATCGCGGCCGCCAGCCGCGACGTGATGATCGGCCCGACGCTCGCCGCGGCGATGCGCGCTGCGGGTGCTTAGCTCCGAAATCCGTCAAGCGGACGCAGCACGATGAAGATGAATGCCAGCGTCGCTACCAGCATCGCCGCAGCGACGAGATGATAACCCTCGTTGCCGACGTAATTAGTCGCAGCGCAGCCAACGGCGGCGACCATGTACTGCCACAGCTCGTCGCGCACTTCGCCCTGCGAGCGCTGGAGGAACAGCACGACAAGGCCGGCAAAGACGACCATCGTCGACCAGTCGTAAACCGTTTGCATGCGGACGCCCCTAGCTCAGCCGCGGAGTCGAACCTGACTGCCGGGCCAGTACCTTATACGCTATCCTGCTGGTTTAGCTACTCTCGCGCGTGGCCGGCCGGGCATGCCCGCGGTGCCGCCATGCTCCCGGTTGCCGGCTAGCCCGATGAACGGCATGATCCAGACCCCGCAGCCGGTGAAGCAGGTTCCAACCCGGACCGGCATACCGCTCGACGTCGTTGTCATCCTGGTCCGTGTCATCGAGTTTTTGCTCGTGCTGGTGTCCGGCCTGATCCTTAACCGGCTGCGGCCAGACGTTGATGGAACCGAGGTAGCGGCGGTCTACTCGCGCGTCGTTTTTGTAGCCGCGATTGCTTTCGCCGTGCTGGCTGAAACCGTTGGCAGCTACGATGTCGATGCGCAATTCTCGCTGCGGCAGGCGTGGCAGCGCATGCTGACCGCGTGGATCGCGACGACGCTGTTCATGGTGACCTTGGGCTTTCTACTCAAGGCATCGGACCAGATTTCGCGCGAATGGGCGCTGCTGTGGTTTTTGTCGGGCGGCGGCACGTTGCTCGTTGGCCGGCTGGCCATGACGATCTGGATACGGCGGCTGAAGCGGCGCGGGATCTTCAATCAGCGTGTGGCGATCTTCGGGGCCGGTCCGCAGGGCGCGCGGCTTGCAGAATATATTCTGGGGACCGACAAGCTGACGATTACCATCGTCGGGTTCTTCGACGACCGCCTCGATGGCCGGGTGCCGCTATCGGCGCACGACATTCCCGTGCTCGGCAACCTGTCGGCGCTGATGTCGATGATCCGCGAGAGCCGGATCGATCAGGTCATCGTCGCGTTGCCGTGGTCCGCCGAAGTACGGCTGCAGCAGGTGGTCAGCCGCCTGGCGTTGACGCCGGTGCGCATCAGGCTCGCGCCCGATCTCGCGAGCTTCGTCTTCGCGCGGCGGCCGGTGGTGCTGCTCGGCGAGTTGCCGGTGATGACGCTGTTCGAGCGCCCAATCTCGGGTATCGACGCGGGGCTGAAGCTGGTCGAGGACCGTGTCATCGCGGGCCTGGCGCTGCTGCTGGCGGCGCCGCTGATGGCACTTATCGCGCTTATGATCCGCCTCGACAGTCCGGGCCCGATCTTCTTCCGGCAGCCGCGTGAAGGGTTCAACAACCATCCGTTCCGCGTTTATAAGTTCCGATCGATGTTCGACAAGCACGCCGAACTCGACACAATCACGCAGGCCAGCCGCCGCGATCCGCGCATCACCCGCGTCGGCAGGTTGCTGCGCAGCACCAGCCTCGACGAGCTGCCGCAGCTGTTCAACGTGCTGCAGGGAGATATGTCGGTCGTCGGGCCACGCCCGCACGCCGCTTCGACGCGCGCCGGCGGGCGGCTGTTTTCCGAGGTCGTTTCGTCGTATGCGGCGCGGCACAAGGTCAAGCCGGGGATTACCGGCTGGGCGCAGGTCTGCGGCTGGCGCGGCGAGACCGACACCGAGGACAAGCTGATCAAGCGCTTCGAGCATGACCTTTATTACATCGAGAACTGGTCGATCTGGTTCGACCTGTACATCGTCGCGCGCACCGCTGCGGCGCTGATTATCCCGCGCAACGCCTTTTAGGATTTATCTCGATCAAGTCCGGTCGTCACCCCCGCCTGCGCGGGCGGTGGACGTTCAGCTTCGATCGAAGTCAACCGCAACTGCGCGACAACATCGCCATGCTACAAACGAAAACGCCCGGGATATATTCCCGGGCGTTGACGGTGACGAGACCTAACTTTGCTACTCGCGCCTGCCAAGGGATGCCCCCGGCTCGGCAGAACGCGGTTGCGGCCTTACCGGCCGTCTTCCCTGAACTCCCGGCCGCTGTGATTGCCGGTACGCATTAGCGCTATGCTGAACCGAGCGCATTGTCATGCGGCATTCATCGCGTCGCAACAGTTCGTTACGGACTGTTGTGCGGCTGCAACAGCACGGCTAGACACCGCGCTCCGTCCACACCTGAGATTGTCAGCCTGGCCATGCGTCTTTCCCGCTATTTTCTGCCGCTTCTCAAGGAGACGCCGGGCGATGCGCAGATCGTCAGTCACCAGCTGATGCTGCGCGCCGGGCTGATCCGGCAGACCGCGGCGGGTATCTACGCGTGGCTGCCGCTCGGCCTGCGCGTGCTGCGTAAGATCGAGGACATCGTCCGCCGCGAGCAGGACCGGGCAGGCGCGGTCGAGCTGCTGATGCCGACGATCCAGGCGGCCGAGCTGTGGAAGCAGTCGGGCCGCTATGACGCTTACGGTCCCGAGATGCTGCGTATCACCGACCGCCACGACCGCGAGATGCTGTTCAGTCCGACCGCCGAGGAGCTGTTTGCGACAGTTTTCCAGAACGGCGCGCGCAGTTATCGCGATCTGCCCAAGATGCTGTACCAGATCCAGTGGAAGTTCCGCGACGAGGTGCGCCCGCGCTTCGGGGTCATGCGCGGCCGCGAGTTCCTGATGAAGGACGCGTACAGCTTCGACGTCGATTTCGACGCGGCGCGGCACAGCTATAACCGCATGTTCATCGCGTATCTGCGAACCTTCGCGGCAATGGGTCTCCATGCGATCCCGATGCGCGCCGACACCGGGCCGATCGGCGGCGACCTCAGTCATGAATTCATCGTGCTCGCCGCGACCGGTGAGAGCGAGGTGTTCTATCACCGCAACTGGGAAGCCGGGCGCTCGACCGACGTCGACGCCGACGACGCCGAGGCGCTCGCTGCCTACGTCGCGGCGCTCAACACCGACTACGCCGCCACCGACGAGAAGCGCGACGCCGCCGCCGAAGCTGCTGCCGGCGACGCGCTCAAGCAGTCGCGCGGCATCGAGGTCGGACAGATCTTCTACTTTGGTGACAAGTACACCACGGCGCTCGGCATTACGGTGCAGGGCGCCGACGGCGCACCGGTGGCGCCGCTGATGGGCAGCTACGGTATCGGCGTGTCGCGGCTGCTCGGCGCGATAATCGAGGCGAGCCACGACAAAGACGGCATAATCTGGCCCGAGGCCGTCGCGCCGTACAAGGCTGGCCTGATCAACCTGCGCGCTGATGATGCGGCCTGCGCCGCCGCGGCGGACGCTCTGTACGCGCAGCTCGAAGCGGCCGGGGTCGAGGTGCTGTACGACGACCGCGACGAG
>CAXTTR010000011.1:3653-19476 GCA_964247215.1 uncultured Sphingomonadaceae bacterium | reverse complement strand
CGCCGCAGCATTACCTGCCGTCGCGGGTGCGGGTGCAGGGCAAGCTGGCGGGGCTGTTGCGGCGGTATGCGTAGTTCACGATAAACATCGCTGGGCGCGCGATTGACAAATACACCCGTTTGGTTATAGTTGTTTTGTAGTTGCCTGATTGGCTTCCGCAGGTGAAGGACGTAAGTTGTAAGTAACTGATTGTATATCGGTATTATCGTTTTGGCAGTCGCTTTTGCGTCGCCTTTCGTCACTTGGAGGCGATTTCCGTCGAACTATGACCCGCTCACCCTAAACCCTTGAAGGGCCTTATCCGGATAGGACCCGTCGAGGACGGCTCAGGGTGAGCGGATCAGATAAATGCCGTCGCGCTCTGGAATAGCGCATAAAGTTTTTGTCTAAGTCGTTCAGAATGCAAGTAATACTCTGTTGCAGCGACTCGCCTTGGATTCGCCTTACAGCTGCTCGGCGGTCGCTCACTCGTACGACGAAACACTCGCCGCCACCGGAGCAGCACGAACATAAGGCCGCCGCTGCACCGCTTGCGGCATCCATGGGTGGTCGCCGGTGGTCGCGCCGACGCTCTCGATCCGGCGCGGGCCGAGCCAGATCGCCATTGCACCGCTATGGCCCAAGCTCTCGCGGTCGAGCTTGAGCCAGCGCGGCACGCACCAGGCGGGCATCTTGCGGTCGCTGACGACGATATCGGCCGCGGCGCAGGCCGGGGCAAAGTCGGCCTTTGACACGAGGTCCTTCGACAGCGTCGCCAGCAGCCGCCAGTGGTGGCCGTGGTCGCGCCCGCGCCCGGCGATGTCGGCGACGCAGGCATCCTCGCTGCAGTCGGCCGCGGGCAGATCGGCAAGCGCGGCGTCGGCGGGGGCAGCAACGGCGTTGCCCCATACGTCCCGGATGTAATCGCCGTCGCGTTCGCGCAGCATCGCCAGCCGCCCTGCCCCGACCTCGCCCGCGCCGATCAGCATCGCCATGTGCCGCCCATCGGCACTGATCAGCAGGTCAGGCGGCGGCGCGCTCAGCGACAGCACCGCGCCGAGAGCCGCCGGCACAGCACCGAGCCAGCGCCACTTGCCCTGCCACAGGCACGCCCACAGCCCGCCGATGATCAGCAGCCCATAGCCGAGCGGCGGCACCAGCGGCAGCTTGTAGATCGACCCCGGCCAGCTCGACACCGTGACCGCGATGAAGATCAGCAGGTCCATCGACTTGCCAAGCAGCCAATAGACCGGCGCGGCCAGCCCGACGACGTCGAGCAGCAGGCTCAGCATCAGCAGCGGCATGACAACGAACTCGGTCAGCGGGATCGCCACCAGATTGGCCAGCACGCCGTAGACGCCAGACTGGTTGAAATGGAACAGCGCCGTCGTCGACAGCATCGCTTCAGCGATGATGCCGGTGGCGAGAAGCGCGATGCCGTGGTGCAGCGCCCGGAACAGCCAGCCCGAGTCGGGCGGCGCGCGCGCCAGCCAGCGCCCGAAGCGCGACTGATAGAGCGAGACGAGGCCCGTCACCGCAGCGAACGACATCTGAAAGCTCGGGCCCAGCAGCGCCTCGGGCCGCACCAGAATAATGAAGAAGGCTCCCGCCGAGATCATCCGCAGCGACAGCGCATCGCGCCCGAGCGCAATGCCGAGCAGCACGATGACAGTGGCGATGCACGACCGCACCGTCGGCACCTGGCTGCCGGCCATCAAGGTATAGGCGATGCCGGTTGTCGCAGCGGCGGCGGCGGCGATGCCCTTGACCGGCCAGCGCAGCGCGATCCACGGCGACATCGCCAGCGCCTTGCGGATCAGCCACATCGTCCCCGCGACGACGATGGTGATGTGGACGCCCGAGATCGACAGCAGATGCGCCAGCCCCGAGTTGCGCATCGCAACGTTGACCGGCTCGGGGATCGCGCCCTGATCGCCGGTGACGAACGCCGCCGAGATCGTCCCCGCGTCGCCGCCGACTTTCTCCTCGACACGCGTCGTGAGCAGCGCCCGCTTCGAGTCGAGCCACGCTTCGGCACCCGCCGGGCGCACTGCTGCCGCCGTGATCGTCAGCGGCCCCATCGGGTAACCGGTCGCGCCGAGCCCCTGAAACCACGCTCGCCGCGCGAAGTCGTAACCGCCCGGATAGCTCGGTCCGGCGGGCGGATTGAGCGCGGCGCGTAAGGAGACCTTGGCTCCCGGCAGCAGGCCCTTGGGCACGATCGACGTCGCGCTCGACTTCATGCTGATACGGACTTCGGGCGGCAGCGTCTTGTCGCTGGGTGCAAGCTGGAAGCGCACCTGCCCGCGGCCGCTGCGGATCTCAACCGCCGTTACCGTCCCCGCCACGACACCCGAGAACCGCGTCCGCATTATTGGGCCGGCGACGGCATCGGCGCGGTGCTGCGCCGTCGCCACGCCGAGCGCAACCAGCAGCCCGCCCCAGCCGAACACCCGCGCAACAACGCCGCGCATCGCCACGCCCGTCATGCCGAGCGCGGCGGCGAGCACGGCGAACGCCAGCCGCTGCTCGGCCCATGGCAGCAGGAAATACGCGACAATGCCGATACCGAGCGCCACCGGTGCCCACAGCGGCAGCTGCGTGCGCTCGCTGAGCAGCCACGACTCGAAGTTCGCGAAGGCATCGCAGACGGCCGCGGCGGCGGCGCGAACGGCCATTGCCGCGGTTTGAACCGCTCCAGCCGCTGTGATAGACACCCCGCACTTCCCCTACCCGGCGCGAAGTCTTGGATAGAATCGACCATGGGCGCAACCCTCGATCCCGCGGCCGGTGCCGCATTGCCGCGTGCCGGCGTAGCCAGTTCAGCCGTCGTCACCCGCTTCGCGCCGTCGCCGACCGGCTTCCTCCACATCGGCGGCGCGCGCACGGCGCTGTTCAATTACCTGTTCGCCAAGCATCATGGCGGTCAGTTCAAGCTGCGTATCGAGGATACCGACGCGGCGCGTTCGACCGAAGCCGCGGTCGCGGCGATCCTCGATGGGCTGCAATGGCTCGATTTCGCGTGGGACGGCGAGGTCGTTTACCAGGCAGCGCGGCAGGCCCGCCATGCCGCAGTTGCCCATCAGCTGCTCGCCGGCGGGCATGCGTACAAGTGCTTCGCCACCGCCGCCGAACTCGAGTCGATGCGCGAGGCGCAGCGCGCGGCGAAGCAGCCGCTGCGTTACGACGGCCGCTGGCGCGACCGCGATCCAGGCGGGGCACAGGAGAGCGCACCGTTCGTCATCCGGCTGCGCGCGCCGCGAACCGGCAGCACCACCATCGCCGATCGCGTCCAAGGCAACGTCACCGTCGCCAATGCCGAGCTCGACGACATGGTGCTGCTGCGCTCCGACGGCACGCCGACCTACATGCTCGCAGTTGTCGTCGATGATCACGACATGGGCGTTACGCACGTCATTCGTGGCGATGATCACCTCAACAACGCCTTCCGCCAGCTCGCGCTGATCAGCGCCATGAACGCCGTCGAGGGTGGCTGGCCGGCGCCCGTGTACGCGCATCTGCCACTGATCCACGGCAGCGACGGTGCCAAGCTGTCGAAGCGCCACGGCGCGCTCGGTGTCGATGCCTACCGCGACGAGCTCGGCATGCTCCCCGAAGCGGTCGAGAATTACCTGCTCCGGCTTGGCTGGGGCCACGGCGACGACGAGCTGATTACACGCGCGCAAGCAATCGAATGGTTCGATCTCGACGGCATCGGCCGCGCCCCCGCCCGGCTCGACCTGAAAAAGCTTGAGAATGTCAACGGACATTATCTTCGACAGGCCGACGACAACCGGCTCGTTGCGCTGATCGCGCCCCGCGTCGAGCGGCTGCTGGCGCGCGAGCTGAATGCCGCCAATTACGAAATGCTGCAACGCACGATGCCTGAACTCAAACTCCGCGCGAAAGATTTGAACGAGTTGGCGGTCTCATCGCTGTTCTACCTTCGCACTCGCCCAATCGAGATAGACGCGGCTGCCAGCATTTTGCTAGACGATGCCGGTGTGGCAGTCCTGACGGCGGCACGGACGGCCTTCGGCGGCGTTGATGACTGGGCTGCGGCAGCATTGGAAACCGCCGCGCGCTCGGTTGCGGACGCAGCCGGTGTTAAGCTTGGCAAGGTGGCGCAGCCGGTTCGCGCCGCGGTGACCGGGTCGACGACCTCGCCGGGGCTGTTTGAGGTGCTTGAACGGCTCGGGCACGATGAGAGTTTGGGACGGATCGACGACGTACTGACGAGGCACAAGCAGGTGGAAGGGTCGACGCGATGACTGACATGGCTGGCACGGCTAACGCGACGGCGGATCAAGCGAAGCTCAGCGTCGGCGAGCAGGCGTTCGACTACCAAGTCCTGAGCGGCACCGTCGGGCCGCGGGTCATCGACATTCGTAAACTCTACGCCGACACTGACCTGTTTACCTACGATCCCGGCTTCACCTCGACGGCAAGCTGCGAGTCGAAGATCACCTACATCGACGGCGACGTCGGTGTGCTTCTCCACCGCGGCTACGCGATCGACGATCTCGCCGAGCAGTCGGACTTCAGGGAGGTTTCGTATCTGCAGCTCAATGGCGAACTGCCGAACCAGCAGCAGCGCGACGAGTTCGTCTACACAATCACCCGTCACACGATGGTCCACGAGCAGCTGTCGACCTTTTATCGCGGTTTCCGGCGCGACGCGCATCCGATGGCGATCATGTGCGGCGTCGTCGGTGCGATGGCCGCATTCTACCATGACTCGACTGACATTCATGACCCCAAGCAGCGGATCATCGCCAGCCACCGGCTGATCGCCAAGATGCCGACGCTCGCGGCGATGGCGTACAAATACGCTGTCGGGCAGCCCTTCCTGTATCCCGACAACAGCCTGTCCTACACCGGCAACTTCCTGCGGATGTGCTTCGGCGTACCGGCTGAACATTACACCGTCGACCCGGTGGTCGAGGACGCCATGAATAAGCTGTTCATGCTGATGGCGGATCATGAGCAAAACGCTTCGACCTCGACGGTGCGTCTCGCGGGCTCGTCGGGGGCAAACCCGTTCGCCTGCATCGCGGCCGGGATCGCCTGCTTGTGGGGCCCGGCGCACGGCGGCGCGAACGAGGCGGCATTGAATATGCTGCACGAGATCGGCACCGTCGACCGCATCCCCGAGTATATCGCGCGCGCCAAGAACAAGGACGACCCGTTCCGGCTGATGGGCTTTGGCCACCGCGTCTACAAGAACTACGACCCGCGCGCCAAGGTCATGGCGGTAACGGCGCGCAAGGTGCTCGACAAGCTCAAGGTGACCGACCCGATCTTCGACGTCGCGCTCGAGTTGGAGCGCATCGCGCTTAGCGATCCGTATTTCATCGAGAAAAAGCTATACCCGAATGTCGATTTCTACTCGGGCATCGTGATGTCGGCGATCGGCTTCCCGACGTCGATGTTCACCGTTCTGTTCGCGGTAGCGCGGACCGTTGGCTGGGTGGCGCAATGGAATGAGATGATCGAGGATCACGATCAGAAGATCGGCCGTCCCCGCCAGCTTTACACCGGCGCGACGCACCGGCCGTTCGTGCCGCTGGCGGAGCGCGGCTGAGACCGCTCGGCAGCTCCTGCCGCACGACCGCTATGGCTGTAGCCGCCGGAGAAAGCGCGCATGGGTGGTGGCGAAGCTGGCGACGGCGTAACCAGCGAGCGTGATCAGACCAGCATACCAGAAACCAGCTAGCGCGAACGGCACGAGTAACAGCGCGAGGCTTTCCTTATTGGCGGCGAGCAGTGCGACGCGGCCATCAATCGCACTTACCGCCTCGGCATCGTGGCGGGTCATTCGACGCAACACGCGCGCTTCGGAAGTAGCCGTAATCTGTGCTAGCAGGACCAATGCCGCCACCGCGAACGGTCCGCCGTTGCCCCGCGCCAGTGTCAACGCGGCGGCTAGCGCCAGCCACCAGCTATAGCCGATCACTTCGGTTCGCAGGTTCCCGCGCTTGCATTGCCATCTAAGCGCGCGAGCTTGGGCAAGCCGCTCGGCGGTGCCTTGCAACGGCCCGAACAGCAGCGCCAGCGCCAACCCCGTCCAAAGCCAGCCGAAGCCGAACGCCACGGCTGCGGCGAGACCGATAGCGGTGACCGTCACTGCGATTGCTTGCGGTGCCACCGGGGCGGGCGCGAGCCAGCGCAGAGCGGCACGCTGCACCGCCGGATGAACATAGCGACCCAGCGCGTCGGCCCGCGGCCGAGCCGTCGCGGCGAGAAGCATTGCGGTCGCAGCCGATGCAGTATCTTCACTCGTAACCAGCGCGCAGGTGAGCGGCACCCGCCGCAGCTCATCTGCAGCTAAGCGTGCGAGATCGACCCGCACGCAGATCGGGTCGCATAGCGCGGCGCGCAGCAATGTCGACGACAGGTCCCAGTCGCCGAGCTGCGCCACGACCCGGCGTACCAGCGCCGCTGGGTACGCGGCGACGCCAGCGGCGAACGTCAGCGCGTCGATGCGCTCGACACCGCGCCGTCCCGCACCCGCTGGCCATGTCGCGACGACGGGAGCCGCACCAGTGAGGTGCACTGCCGCGGCTACGACCGCTTCGATTATACGGTCGTCCGCCACGACTCCCGCCGCGAGTAGCAGGACCGTG
Source organism: uncultured Sphingomonadaceae bacterium (assembly GCA_964247215.1). GTDB lineage: Bacteria > Pseudomonadota > Alphaproteobacteria > Sphingomonadales > Sphingomonadaceae > Polymorphobacter_B. Next base: position 12,871 of record CAXTTR010000011.1, on the reverse strand, counting down.
TCGCCATCGTGCAGCCGCGGGCCGAGCATCGCGGCGGTGTCAAGGTTGACGGCACCGAGGCCGTAGCTCCGATGCCCGCCCAGCACATAGACGCGCGTTGCCCCAGCATGGCGCACTTGCCGGACCTGCCGCTCGGTCGTCGCAACTCCCGCAACCGCAATTTCGGCGGATGATGGTTCGGCGGCTACGGACAACAAGGCAACAATCGCCATTGCGCCCGGCATAAGAGCAGTGACCGCGCCTGCCAAGCGGAAGCGGCAAGTTGACCATGCCGCAGTCGAGAGCTGGTCGGCATATCGCCAGCATCAACCGCAAGCGTCATTTCGGTGTCGCAGCCCAAGCGCGGGTGTTAGACCAGCGCCGCGTTCCCCATCCCAGTGCCGAGGTGTCATGCCCGCAATCGACGACCTTGCTGAGATTCAACATAGCTCTCCGAAGCGGCACCGTTCAGCAGTGGCTGCTTTGCTGTTAGGACTGCTGTGGCTGGTGATCGCGGCAGCGGCGGTGGCCATCGGCAGCGACGTCCATGGCTGGGCAAACCAGCCCAACCCCGACACTGGCCACGTTCTTAAGCTAATTGCGATGTTGAGTTTGCACATCGCGCCACCGATAGCAGTCGTCACTCTGGCGCTCGCAGCGGTGCGGCGGACCCGGCCCGAGGAGACGCAGTCTCTGCTTCGGCTGGAAGCCCGGCAAGCACGGGCACACGCTGCCGGCGAGGCGTTGCACGCCAATGTCGACGCTGTTGACCGCACGCTGGCTGGAATCAGCAATCGGCTTGCGGCATTGCAAGCCGCCGTCGCCAATGACGCTCACGGGCTGATCGCCACCGCCGAACGGCTTCAAGGCGCGACCGCTATGATAAACGAGGCGGCGTTGACTGCGGACGGTGCTGCGGCGCGCTTGCAGACAGCGACCGAGCGCAGCCACCATCAGGCGGAGGCCATAACGGTACTGCTCGATCACAACGGGATCGAAACCGGGCGTCAGCTCGAAACGGTAGAGACGATGCTCGCTGCGGTATGGAGCCGCAACGCCGACGCGGCCGCGCAGGCCGATCACGCGTCGACGACGATGCAGGCCTTGCTGAGCGGGCTCGAGGCTACGGCGGCGCGCGCCGCCGCAACCTTTGCCGAGCACGCGGCAGCGTTGCATGGCGAAGCCGATGCCGCCTTCAACCGGACTGCCGCGGCGCTCGCGGCGACGCGCGACGGTGTCGCCGCGCAGACGGCCGCTTTGGCGGCTGGTGTCGATCATGCGCGCACTGCGCTCGACGATTTTGGCGGCGAGGCGGCGCGCGTCATCGGCAAGCGGCTCGACCGGCTTAATGAAGCCGCCGAACTGCTCGGGCAGAGGCTGACCGAGCAGGACGTGCGGTCGCGGACGCTGGTCGATACCGTCGAGCGTAGCTTCGCCGTGCTCGACACCCGGCTCAATCATGCCGCAAATAACAGCTACGGCGCACTCGACGGTATTGCTGGGCGCATGGCGGTTGTCGGTAATCAGGTGCAGACCCTGAATGCGCCGCTGCGCCAGACGCATGATCTAAGCGTCGAGACGGAGGCGGCCATCGCTCGGCTACACGCAAGCGCAGGTGCCGCGACCGATACACTGGCGCAAACGCTGCCCACGCAGCGGGCGGCGGTCACACAGCTCGGCGAAGCTCTCCAGGGCTTGCATGACGCAGCGCTTCAGCTTTCCGGACCGGTCGAACACGGCCGGTCGGTGATCGCTGCCGCTGCCGGCGATCTGGTCACCCGCCGCAATCACCTCGAGGCCGGTGCCGCCACTCTCGTCGAGCGCTGCGAAGCGGCGCGCGCCGTTCTCGCATCGATCGAGGCGCAGGCCGAGGGCAGCGCGCTCGCCGCGGCCAGTCAGCTCATCGAGGTGCTCGGCCGCGTCCGCGAAATCGCCGCCGCGAGCGCCGGCCAGATGCGTGAGACGTTGACCGGCGTCGTCGGCGAAGCGCAGGCGGCGCTCGCCCACGCCGGCACGACCACTGCCGCCACGGCGTTCGGCGAGCCGATCCGGGGACAGCTCGCCGCCGTCGAGGCGGCTAGCCAGCGCGCCGGCGAGGCTGCCCAAGCAGCGGCCGAACGCGTCGCGCAGCGGCTGCTTGGTTTGACCGGCACCGTCGCAGCAGTCGAAGCGCGTCTCGACGAGGTGCAAACGCGGCATGACCTGCGAACGCGTGACGACTTGCAAACCAGGTCGACGCGCCTGCTGGACGCCCTGAACGCCGCCTCGATCGATATCGCGCGCTTGCTCCAGCTCGACGTCGGCGACGCGAGCTGGAAGGCCTATCTCAAGGGCGACCGCAGCATCTTTACGCGCCGCGTCGTCCGCCTCGCCGATAAGGCGACCAGCCGCGCGATCAAGCGGCATTACAATCACGATGCGCCCTTCCGCGAGCTGGCAGTGCAGTTCATCGACGACTTTCAGCGATTGCTGAAGTACGTCGACGCGGACAGAGACGGGCACGCGCTGGCGGTGACGCTGCTGTCGTCGGACATCGGCAAGCTGTATGTCGTGCTGGAGCAGGCGATCGGGCGGCCGGGATAGCTGGCGGTATCACCGCCAGCTTCGTAGGGCGACTCTAGGGCGACTGGCTGTAACAACAGTTCCTTTATGTTGTCAGTGACTTGATCGAAAATGACGTTCAGTATTCTGCACCGGTCCAGCTTGGCTTCTTACCGGTGCTGGGCTGGCCAGCGCCCACGTCACGGTAGTGGTGACAATGTATGCTGTTGCTTCATAACCAGTATGGATCGTTTGTCAACGTATTTCCATTAATCAGGTGACCAAGATGAGTATGCGGCTGAACGGCAAGATTGCGCTCGTCACCGGTGCCGCACGCGGGATCGGCGCGGCGATCGCATCGTGCTCGAAGTACAGCTAACCCCAGCCTGGGATGTCGTCGAGCGTCAGCCAGCCCTCGACGTAGTTCGCGTAGAACAGCGCGAACAGCGTCGTCGCGATCGCCGTCGTCCATGCCAGCTTGCGCCAGATCATCGGGTTGGCGGGGGCGCTATCGGCGGCTCCCGCGACCGGATCGTGCCCCGCCTCGGCGCTGGTGCGGACGCCCCACGGCAGCACCGCGAACAGCGTCAGCATCCAGAACAGCGCGTAGATGGCGAAGGCCGAGCCGGGACTCATGGCTTACACTCGCGGGATGCGCTCAGACCATCAACCTCCACCCGCTGTCCCAGCGAAAGCTGGGACCCACCTCGCCACGCGTGCGATGCTGCCCGGACGTGGGCCCCAGCTTGCGCTGGGCGGCGGGTAGATGCTGCAGCATTGCTCTCAGCCTAAAGCTGCACCACCTGCACATCAGTGACCGGCTTCTTCCCCGTCCAGTCGCGCGCTACCCGGCGTACAGCAACACGGATGCCTTCGGCAAACTTCTCGCTGTTGCGCGAGTCCGTCCCGCGAACCGCGGCGGCAGCGGCATCGCTACATTCGGCGAGGAAATCGTCGCGGTCCTCCTCGACCGGCAGTCCCTGCGCGATGATCGACGGGCGTGCCGCGAGCTTGCCGTTACCGTTGAGCACGATCGTCGCCGCGACATAGCCGTTGTGCATGATCCGGCGGCGCGCGACGATCGTCGACCCGTCGGCGGGCAGGATGACGTCGCCGTCGAGCACCAGCCGCCCGACCTTCTCGTGACCGATCAGCTTGGGACCATCGGGAGCAAGGCGGATCGCGCCGCCGTTCACCGGCACCATCGCCCGTGGGACGCCATTGGCCAGCGCCAGCGCCGCATGCTCCTCGAGGTGACGCCGCTCGCCGTGCACGGGAATTGCGATCTGAGGCCGAATCCACGCGTACATCTGCTCGAGTTCGGGCCGCCCCGGGTGGCCTGAAACATGAACGTGCGCCTGCTTTTCGGTAATGACCTTGACGCCGCGGTTGGCGAGCAGGTTCTGGACGCGGCCGATCGCCAGCTCGTTGCCGGGGATCTGCTTCGACGAATAGATGACGAGGTCGCCCTTATCGAGCTTGAGGTGCGCGTGGGTACCCTCGGCGATGCGGCTGAGCGCAGCAGCGGGCTCGCCCTGCGCGCCGGTGCAGGCGATCAGCAGCTTCGACGGCGCGATGTTGGCCGCCTGCTCGAACGTCAGCAACGGCGGCAGGTCCTTGAGATACCCCGTGGCACGCGCGACGCCGAGGATGCGCTCCATCGAGCGGCCGACGAGGCACAGCTGGCGACCGGTATCGAGCGCGACCTGGCCGAGTGTCTTCAGCCGCGCGGCATTCGAAGCGAACGTCGTGACCAGCACACGGCCGTTCGGGTGCGCCGCGACGACTTGGCCGAGGCCGACGCGGACGCTCTCCTCCGAGCCGCTTGCCTCTTCATTGAAGACGTTGGTCGAATCGCATACCATCGCCAGCACGCCCGCATCGCCGACCGCGGTCAGCTCGGCCGCGGTCGTTGGCACACCGAGCTGCGGCATGTCGTCGAGCTTCCAGTCGCCGGTGTGGAAGACGCGCCCGTACGGCGTGTCGATGACCAGCGCATTGCCCTCGGGAATCGAGTGCGCGACGGGCTTGAAGCCGATCTTGAAGTCGCTGAGCTGGAGAGTGCCGCCGATCGGCACGATGTGGAGCTTGACCTCCTTGGTCAGCCCCTCCTCGTCAAGCTTGCGGTGGATCAGTCCGGCGGTGAACGGCGTCGCATACAGCGGCACGCCGAGATCGGCGGCGAGATAAGGGATCGCGCCGATGTGGTCCTCATGGCCGTGCGTCAGGATGATACCGAGCAGGTCGTGCCGCCGCTCCTCGATAAAGCTCAAGTCGGGCAGGATCAGGTCGACGCCGGGATAGCTCGGGTCGGCAAAGGTCATGCCGAGGTCGACCATGATCCACTTGCCGTTGCAGCCGTAGAGATTGACGTTCATGCCGATCTCGCCCGAGCCGCCGAGCGGCAGGAAGATAAGTTCGTTCCCCGGCGTCAACCCCTTGGGGACGCCGCGGTTGTTTCGATTGGAAGCCATGTCGGTTTAAGCGCCTGTCGATGATGCCGTCGTGTTGAGGGCGTGGATGCGGAGTAACCCGCGAATAGTGAGGTCGCCGTCGACCATGTCGATGGCGTCGGTGTGACGGTTGAACAGTGTGGCGAGCCCCCCGGTGCCGATGACCGTGACCGGCCGCCCGATCTCATATGTAAGACGCGCGACCAATCCTTCAATCAGCCCGACATAGCCGAAGAACACTCCCGACTGCATCGCGTGCACCGTCGTCTTGCCGATCGGGCTGCCGTTGTGCGGCGGCGGCTCCACCGCGATGCGCGGCAGCTTGGCGGCAGCGGTGTACAGCGCGTCCATCGACAGGTTGATCCCCGGCGCGATCGCGCCGCCCTGATAGGCGCCGCGCTGCGTCAGCGGGTCCTCGGTAACGACGTCGAAGGTCGTCGCCGTACCGAAGTCGACGATGATGATGTTGCCTCGAGTCGACGCGTTGGCGGCGACGGCGTTGACGATGCGGTCGGCGCCGACTTCGGCGGGGTTGGCGACGTTGATATCGATGCCGTACTCGATGCCCTCGGCCCCGACGACGAGCGCCTCGGTGTTGAAATACTTGCGGCACAGCCGCTGCAGGTTGAACAGCGCGGGCGGCACGACGGTGGCGATGATCGCCGCATCGATGTGGCCGCGCTCAACATTCTCAAGCTGCATCAGCTGGTTGAGCCAGACGGCATACTCGTCGGCGGTGCGCTGCCGGTCGGTCGAGATGCGCCAGCGCCAGCGGATTACGCCGTTGTCGACGATGGCGAAGACGACATTGGTGTTACCGACATCGATGGCAAGCAACATGGTTGTGCGCTCTCGCTGTCACCCCCGCGCAGGCGGGGGTCCATACGCGTCGGACGTTCGACGTATATGGACCTCCGCCTGCGCGGGGGCGACCAGGGTGAGCTGGGCTGGCGCGGCGACCGGAGCAAACACTTCGCCCGCGTGGATTACACGCAAGCTGCCGTTGTCCAGTCGTAACAGCAGCGCGCCGTCCGGGGCCAAGTCCTCGAACCGCCCCGCCAGCGTTTCGCGCCCGAGCCGTGCCACGAGCGGTTGACCCAGCCCGCTCGCGCGCGCCAGCCACGCCGTCCGAATGCTCGCAAACCCATAATCGCGCCACTGCGCCCGCGTCGTCGCCAGCGCTTCGGCAAGCGCGGCGCACAGCGCGGCGGCTGACGGCGGCTTGAGGTCAGCTGCGGCAAGCGATGTCGCAGGCCGCTCGACGCCGGCGGGATAATCGGTCAGGTTCACCCCGAACCCAATCACCGTTGCGTGACCTTGCGCTTCGAGCAGGATGCCCGCGCACTTCACCCCGTCGAGCAGCACGTCGTTCGGCCACTTCAGGCTGAGCCGCTCGGGTGCTACCCAGCGCAGCAGCGCGCGGTCGAGCGCGACGGCGGCAACGAACGACAGTTGCTGCGGCGGTCCCTCACCCGGCTGCGGGCGGACGAGCACGCTGGCGAACAGGTTGCCGGGTTGCGAAACCCACACGCGACCGCGCCGCCCGCGGCCGCCGGTCTGCACGTCGGCGCGGACCCAGCTCGCGTCGGTCAAGGTCGCGGCGCGCTCGGCGAGCCAGTCGTTGGTCGAACCGACTTCGGCGAGCTCGGTGATGTTCAGCTGGTCGACTATGTTCAAAACAGCGCCGTCGCGGCGACCCTGGCGGCGCTGGTCAGCGGCGTGATTGCCAGCATGCCGAGCGGCGAGCAGAACAGCGCCGCCGCGCCGATCATCGCGGTGTTGACGCGGCTGTCGGCGGGCGCGAACGCCGCGGCGGGCTCGTCGAAGTACATCGCCTTGATAACGCGCAGGTAGTAATACGCCCCGATGACGCTGGCGAGCACGCCGATCGTCGCCAGCACATATTGCTGCGCATCGATCGCGGCGGTGAACACCGCGAACTTGGGCCAGAAGCCGAGCAACGGCGGGATGCCCGCGAGGCTGAACATGAACATCGCCAGCGCCGCCGCCAGTCCGGGGCGGGTGCGCGACAGCCCGCTCAGTGATGCGAGTGTCTCGACCGGCTTGCCGACGCTGTCGCGCATCGCCAGCACGCAGAGGAAGCTGCCGAGCGTCATCGCCAGATAGACCGCCATGTAGAACAGCACCGAGCCGATGCCATCGCGCGTCGCCGCGCTCAAGCCGATCAGCGCGAAACCGACGTTGTTGATCGACGAGTACGCCAGCAGCCGTTTGATGTTGGTCTGCCCGATCGCGCCGACCGCGCCGAGCAGCATCGAGGCGATGCTCGCGAACATGACGATCTGCTGCCAGTCGGCGACCATGCTGCCGAACGCTCCGATCGCGACGCGAACCAGCAAGCCGATCGCGGCGGCTTTAGGGGCAGCGGCGAAATAGGCCGCGACCGGCGTCGGCGCGCCTTCGTAAACATCGGGCGTCCACATGTGGAACGGCACCGCCGACACCTTGAACGCCAGCCCGCTGAGGATGAACACCAGTCCGACGAGCACACCGATGTCGCGCGCCGCACCCCCGTGGACGACGCTGTGCAGCGCCGTGAAGCTGGTCGTGCCGGTAAAGCCGTAAACGAGGCTGATGCCGTACAGCAGGATTCCCGAGGCGAGCGCGCCGAGAACGAAATATTTGAGCCCCGCCTCGCTCGACCGGCTCTCGTTGCGGTTGAACGCGGCGAGCACGTACGACGCGAGGCTCTGCAGTTCGAGGCCGATGTAAAGCGACAGCAGGTCGTTGGCGCTGACCATCATGAACATGCCGAGCGTGCCGATCGCCAGCAGGACCGGATACTCGAAACGCGCGCTGCTCGCGCTGCCCCTGAGGTAGGGCAAGGCGAGCAGCACCGACGCGGCCGCACCGGCGAGGATGAGAACCTTGAAGAAAGTCGAGAAACTGTCGGCGATGTACAGCCCGCCGAAGCCGATGCCGAGCGGCTGGAAAGCGAGCACGACGCCCGCCAGCGCGAACAGCCCGACTGCGACCCAGCTCAGCGGCACGAGGCTGCGATCGCCGCGGAACACGCCGATCATCAGCAGCACCAGCACGCCGGTAGCGAGCACCAGCTCGGGGCCGGCGATATGGATCGAGGCGATCAGCTCGGGAATCATTTGGCGGATGCTCCCGTGACGCGCCCGGTCGTGCGTGCGGCGGTGTGGACCAGCTGCTCGCCGGGATTGGCGGGCTTGAGCCGGACCAGCAGATTGGCGACCGGCGCGCGTAGCGGGATCAGGAAGCTTGCCGGATAAATACCCATCCACAGCACCGCGAGCCCGATCGGCAGCAGGATCATGACCTCGCGCGGGTTGAGGTCGGACATGGCGCGCACATCGGCCTTGTCGAGAACGCCGTACACCACGCGACGGTAGAGATAGAGCATGTAGGCCGCGCCAAGAATAATGCCGGTGGTCATGACCAGAGCGAGCCAAGACGCCGCCTTATAGCTGCCCGCCAGCACGAGGAACTCGGCGACGAAGCCGCTGGTCGCGGGCAGCCCGATCGAGGCCATGGTGAATAGCAGGAAAAACAGCGCGTAACGCGGCATGTTGTTGGCGAGGCCGCCGTAACGCGCGATCTCACGCGTGTGCAGCCGGTCGTAGATCACCCCGACGCACAGGAACAGCGCGCCCGAGACGAGCCCGTGGCTGAGCATCATCAGGATACCGCCCTCGAGCCCCTGCGTGTTGAACGCGAACAGCCCGGCGGTGACGAACGCCATGTGCGCGATCGATGAGTAGGCGATGAGCTTCTTCATGTCGGTCTGCACCAGCGCCACCAGCGACGTGTACACCACCGCGACCATGCTGAGCGCGAATACCAGCCACATCAGTTGCTCCGACGCCTGCGGAAACATCGGCAGCGAGAAACGCACGAAGCCGTAGCCGCCCATCTTGAGCAGCACTCCGGCGAGGATCACCGAGCCCGCCGTCGGAGCCTCGACGTGCGCGTCCGGAAGCCAGGTGTGCACCGGCCACATCGGCATCTTGACGGCGAACGAGGCGAAGAACGCCAGCCACAGCCAAATCTGCACAGCGGGATCGAAGTTGAAACGCAGCAGCGTCGGGATATCGGTCGTATGCGCTACGCCCGCCATGTACAGCATCGCCAGCAGCATCAGCACCGAGCCGAGCAGCGTGTACAGGAAGAACTTATAGCTCGCGTAAATCCGCCGCCCGCCGCCCCAGATGCCGATAATAAGATACATTGGAATCAGCCCGCCCTCGAAGAACAGAT
>CAXTTR010000011.1:0-3643 GCA_964247215.1 uncultured Sphingomonadaceae bacterium | reverse complement strand
CCGCCATATACTCCGGCACACGCGTGCCGATGCTCTGCCATGACGCAAGGATGCACAGCGGCATCAGGAACGTGCTGAGGACGATCAGCATCAGCGCGATTCCGTCGATGCCAAGATGCCAGCTCAGATACGGCGCGAACAGGTCGACACGCTCGACGAACTGGAACGCCGCGGTCGAGGTGTCGAAGCTGCGCCACAGCGCGACGCTGAGCACCAGCTCGAGCAGCGTCACGATCAGCGCGGTATTGCGCGCGTTGTGCGCCCGGAAGTGATCGTCGCCGGGCGCGAGCAGTATCCAGGTGCACGCGACGACAGGCAGCAGCACCAGCACGCTCAATACGGGGAAATGCACCTATTGACCCCCGAGCGCGCGCGGCACGAACCACGTTGCCGCTGCCGCGATGCCGATCAGCATGACGAGCGCGTAGCTGTAGATCAGCCCCGACTGGAAGCGCTTGGCGACCAGCGCCGATGCCCCCACGGCACTTGCGACGCCGTCGGGGCCGAAGCGGTCGATTACGTTACGGTCATTGCGCCAGAACAGCCGCCCGAAGCCGAAAGCGCCGCGAACGAACAGGAAATTGTAAACCTCGTCGAAGTACCATTTGTGGACGAGGAAAGTGTACAGCCCGGCAAAGGTCTTGGCGGTGCGCGCCGGTGCGGCGGGATCGCGGATATAGTTCTGCCACGCCAGCAGCAGCCCGGCGAAGAACGCGATGGTCGGCGTCCACTTGATCACCAGCGGATCGGCCTCGGCGAGTTCGGCAAGCTTGCTGTTGAACGCCACCGAGCCGTGCCAGAACGCCGGGCCGGTGTCGGGTCCGAGAAACAGCGCGTGGAAGATATAGCCCGCACCGAGCGCGCCGACCGCCAGCACCGCGAGCGGCAGCAGCATCGTCCACGGGCTCTCGTGCGGATGATAGCCGCCATCGCCGACTGGCACTTGCGCGGCGATCGGTGCGTCGTCGTGCTCCTGCCCGACCGCATCGCTGGTGCCTTCGGTATCGTGGCCATCGTGAGCGTGCAACGCGTGCTGGATGTGCTCCGACTCTCCCCAGCGAGGGCGGCCGAAGAAGGTCAGGAACGCTAGCCGCCACGAATAGAAGCTGGTCAGGAACGCCACGAACGCGCCGACGGCGAAGGCGACATAGCCCGCCTCGGTCCCGCGCGCGAAGGCGTTCTCAAGGATGGCGTCCTTCGAATAATAGCCGCTGGTGAAGAAGAAGCCGGTCAGCGACAGCGTTCCGATCGTCATCGCCGCGAACGTCAGCGGCAGCGGTTTACGCAAGCCCCCGTAGAACTTCATGTCCTGCTCGTGGTGCATCGAGTGGATCACCGCACCGGCGCCGAGGAACAGCAGCGCCTTGAAGAACGCGTGGGTGAACAGGTGGAACATCGCCGCGCCGTACGCGCCCGACCCGGCGGCGAAGAACATGTAGCCGAGCTGCGAGCACGTCGAATAGGCGATGACGCGCTTGATGTCGGTCTGGACGCAGGCGACGGTCGCGGCGAACAGCGCCGTTGCCGCGCCGACATAGGTGACAACGGCGAGCGCCGTCGCGCTGGTCTCGAACATCGGTGACAGACGGCAGACCATGAAGACGCCCGCCGTGACCATCGTCGCGGCGTGGATCAGCGCGCTGACCGGCGTCGGACCCTCCATCGCGTCGGGCAGCCAGGTGTGCAGGCCCAATTGCGCCGACTTGCCCATCGCGCCGACGAACAGCAGCAGGCAAAGGCAGGTCATCACATCGACGGGGTGCCCGAGAAAGTTGAATGTCGCCCCCGCCATGCCGGGCGCGGCGGCGAGAATCGCATCGAGCTTGACCGTCTTGAACACCAGGAAGGTGCCGAAAATGCCGAGCGAGAAGCCGAAGTCGCCGACGCGGTTGACGACGAACGCCTTGATCGCCGCCGCATTGGCGCTCGGCTTGTAGTACCAGAAGCCGATCAGCAGATAGCTCGCGAGCCCGACGCCTTCCCAGCCGAAGAACATCTGAACGAGGTTGTCGGCGGTCACCAGCATCAGCATCGCAAAGGTGAACAGGCTGAGGTAAGCGAAAAATCGCGGCTGGTCGGGGTCCTCGGCCATGTAGCCCCAGCTGTACAGATGAACGAGCGCCGACACGGTGGTGATGACGACGAGCATCACCGCGGTCAGCGCGTCGACCTTGAACGCCCAGTTCACATGCATGTCGCCCGAGTTGATCCAGTCGAGCACCGTGACGGTGTACGCCGCGCCGTGGCTCAGCCCGATGTCGGCAAACACGACCCATGCGAGCGCGGCCGAGACGAACAGCGCCGCCGTGGTGATCAGCTTGGCCGCGAAGTCGCCGAGCATGCGGTCGCCGAGCCCGGCAATGAGCGCGGCGGCGAGCGGGAGGAAGACGAGCAGCTGGATCAACCGACTCAGCCCTTCATCATGGTGATGTCGTCGACCGCGATGGTGCCGCGATTGCGGAAATAGATCACCAATATCGCCAGCCCGATCGCGGCCTCGCCCGCTGCCACGGTCAGCACGAACATCGCGAACACCTGCCCGACGAGGTCGTGTGCAAACGCCGAGAACGCGACGAGGTTGATGTTGACGCTGAGCAGGATGAGCTCGATCGACATCAGGATGATGATGACGTTCTTGCGGTTGATGATGATGCCGAGCACGCCGAGCGCGAACAGGATCGCGGCGACGGTCAGATAGTGGCCCAAGCCGATCATCGGTGATTCCGGACTGCGCAGCCGGCGCTGGACCGGGTCAAAGCTCGACGCCTTCACCGCTGATCGCGTGGACTTTCGTCGTCGCAAGTTCGGGCGTGCGGGCGATCTGGGCACTGATGTTCTGACGCTTGGTCCCCGGACGAGCGCGGTGGGTGAGCACGATCGCGCCGATCATCGCGGTCAGCAGCACCATGCCGGCGGCCTGGAAGACATAGACATAGCGCGTATAGATGAGCGCGCCGAGCGCCTGCGTGTTGGTCATGTGGTCGGCGACGATCACCGGCGCGTGTGCGGCATTGGGTGCGATCGGCCCGAACTGCGCCGCGCCGGTGACCAGCAGGATCTCGACGAGCAGCAGCGCCGCGATCGTCAGCCCGAGCGGCAGCGCCCGGCTGAAGCCCGACCGCAGCGAGGCGAAGTCGATGTCGAGCATCATCACGACGAACAGGAACAGCACCGCGACCGCGCCGACGTAGACGATGACGAGGATCATCGCGAGGAACTCCGCACCCAACAGCACGAACAGCCCGGCGGCGTTGAAGAACGCAAGGATCAGCCATAGCACCGAATGCACCGGGTTTTTCGCCAGGATCACCAGCGTGCCCGAGGCGACGACGATGCCGGCGAAGAGGTAAAAGGCGAAGGCTTCGATCACTGCGCTTGTGTCACCCAAACTAGACTATATCACCCGACTTAGGATGCATTGATCACCCAAGTTAGTTTGCCACATAGATGCGACCTAAGCCGAGCGCACCAATGCTGCGGTGCGTCTAACGCCCTGCCCCGCCGCCCGCAACCACGTTTACCGCCACTGCTCGTCGGCGGCGAGGTTAGCGGCGATCACCCGCTCCCAGCGCTCGCCGTTCTGGAGCAGCTTGTCCTTGTCGTAGATCAGCTCCTCGCGCGTTTCGGTCGAGAACTCGAAGTT
>CAXTTR010000010.1:9602-19850 GCA_964247215.1 uncultured Sphingomonadaceae bacterium | reverse complement strand
GCATGCACGGCGCGTTCGCGCCCGGTAAGCCGCGGCTGGCGCGCGCCGTCGGGCGAGCCGCGCTGATGATGTATGCGGCGATTGACTACGACCGGCTGCTGCCCAGCCACTTCGCACATCATCGGCATGTCGGTACAGCGGGCGACCCCGACTTCGACGCTGCCAACCCGACGCGCGCGCTGCCGTGGCTCAAGCATTTCTTCTTCGGCTATTACACGCACTGGCAGCTGCTGCGGATCACCGTGGTCCTGTCGGTGTACCAGCTGCTCGGCGCGTCGCTGCTCAACGAGGTCGTGTTCTGGGCAATTCCGGCGCTGCTGGCGCTTGGTCAACTGTTCTATTTCGGCACTTTCCTGCCGCACCGGCATGAAGCCGCGCCGTTTCTCGATCGGCATAATGCGCGCAGCAACGGCTTCAGCCAGTGGCTCTCGGCCTTAACCTGCTTTCACTTCGGCGGCTATCACCACGAACATCATCTCTACCCGCAGGTGCCGTGGTGGCAGCTGCCGGGGACGCGGCCACGGGCGACAGCGCAGGGGCAGGCAACCCCGCGAACCGCGCCGCGATCAGCGCTGGGCTGAGCCCGAAGTCCGACGCCGTCGCGCGCTGCGCCCGCGGGGGCACTGGTTCGGCCATGTAGGCCGCCATCGCTGCCATGACCGTTGGCGGCAGCTCGCAGTCGAGGAACGCGTAGATGCGCTGTACTTCACGCCGCCAGTCGGTGTCGACCGCGGCGTAATCGACCTCATGTTGCAGCTGTGCCGGGATATGCCGCCGCGCCGTCGCCGCCGCCTCGGCGCGATAGGCGGCCTTGTGGAGCCACTCCGCGCCGACCCAGTTCGCATCGACATGGTCGCTCTGCACGACCATCTGATGATAGGCGAGCGAGGCTCCCGACGGCACCACATCCTGCGGATCGCGCTGCGTGAAGATCAACCGCGCAGCCGGAAACACGCGCAGCAGCGCGGGCAGGTCCTGCATGTGCTGCGGTGTCTTGAGCAGCCACGGCTTCGACGCATCGTCACCGCGGAACCAGTTCGCCAGCTGCAGCAGCCGCCGCAGCTCGACGTACGCCGGTGTCTGGTCGTGGCTCTCGCCATACCGCGCGAAGCTCGGCACGCGCCGTTGCGCCTCGATCTGCGCGCCGGTGAAGCTATGCTCGAACAGCCCAAGCTCCTCATCGACCGCGAGCGCGCCGGTCGGGTGAATGCGCGCGATCTCAGGATTGAGCCAGTTGAGCAGCCGCAGGCCGTTGCGTGTGTAGCCGATCCGCGGGTCATGGCGGCCAGTGTCACGCGCTTTCACACTCGACGGCCACGGCACCGGGCACATCGCCTCGTACAGCCGCAGTGCCGCAAAGCGCGGGTCGCACGCCAGCAGCCGCTGGATGCGCGTCGTTCCGGATCGCATCTGGCCGACGATGACCACCGGCGCCACGACGGGACGGTCGAGAATCTCGGGATGCCGTGTAAACAGCGCCTGCGCCCACAGCCGCTCTTTTAGCACCTTGAGCAGCGAGCCATGCGCGATCAGCTCACCGACAGGATGCAGCCGCGCCTCCTCGCGCAACGCGGTCAGCAGCACGCGCAGCTGGGCGCGCGAGAACGCATCGTCGCCAAACTCGCTCAGCCCGGTCTGCGCCCGCGCCTGCGCGTCGAGCGTCGCCTCGCTCAGGTCGACACGCGGCAGCGCGCCCGTCGCCCACGCGCGCGGCAGCAGGGCGTTCGCCGCCCGGATCGGCCACGGGCGGAATTTAGTGGCGGCGGGCAAGGGCATGGCAGGCATCGCTTGGCTGTGACGTGCGTTAACGCTGTTGTCGAACTTTGGGCTAAACGCTCTGGCAATGTTTGCGGCGAATGCCCGGGAAGCCGTACACGCACTGGCAAGATTACCGGCGCTATCCCGGCTGTTATTGAAAGGCTCCTTGATGATTCGCTTGCCCGCCGTTCTGGCCCTTGGAGCATTGATGGCCCTGGCAAGCTGCGCGACGCCCGCCGACCGGATCACCAAGAAACTTGTCGAGCTCGGCGTACCGCCGTCGCAGGCGCGGTGCATGGGAGGGCGGCTGGATCAGCGGCTGTCGCTGTCGCAGCTGCGCCAGCTCGGCCGCGTTGCCAACGTCGATCGCGAACAGGTCGGACGCATGAGCCTGCGCGAGATCACCGAGCGGATGCGCGAGCTGCACGATCCCGCCATCGTCGCCGAGATCCTGCGCGCCGGGATCGGCTGCGCGATCTAGCGCCGGGCCGTTCCGCTACCAGAACGGATTGCCTTCAGGCCGATTCTGCAAACAATGCAAGCGGGACTGATTAAGCGGGACCGATATTAAGCTTCCGTTGCCATGCATCGCTAGCGTGCAGCCAGGAAGGGGATGACCGCGCGATAGTCCGCCAGCGTGCCGGAGCCGTGCTCGGGCTTATAACCTTTTCCGATCAGGTAATAGTCAGCAACTACCGATGCTTGCTGCTCGATATTCAGATCGGAAAAGCGCGTCGCACGGCTGATCTTGCCGTAATCGTACTTGCGTGAGCCAGGCGCGGCAAGAATGACATTCGCACCGTGCTGGTACTGCCAGACATGGGTGAGTTCGTGAATGATCCACGCCGTATCGTCGACGTTTGTCGAAAAGTCTGCCTTGTAAACGCCGTCCGGGAAATAGATCTCGCCATTGGGGGTCATCGCGGTATCGTGCGGCTGGAAGAATATCCACTTGCCGCGATGCACGACCACCCGGCTATAATTGATCTCCGTCCCGAAGATACTGCGCGCAGCGACGATCTCGCCGGCAGTCAGTTTCCGCTGGTCTGCCATTTAGTATTACCCTGTCCGGCCAATTTGAAATCGATCCGGCGCCACAGCCAGGCAAGCAGCGCATAGACAGCAAAGCCGCTGATCCAGACGAACCATGCCGTCGCGCTACGCTGTGCATCGCCCGGTCCGGTCCCGGGGCGGTAGTCTCCCGCGGTAAGTCCGTACGCTACGGCGAAAAAGCCGATCCAATAGGCACCGGTCAACACGCTTCCGACGATCGTGCTGAACAGCAGTTTCCGGGAGGTTGTCATGACGGCTCCAATGCCCCGACTGGCAGCTTGTGGCGCGAATTGGACACGCTCGTATGTCAGCAGGCCAAGGCACGCAATCCTTACCTTGCTCTAAACCTCGTCATCGTTAGAAGGTGCAGCATCAGGGGACTGCTGCATGTCATGACGGATATCTTTATATCCTATGCGCGCGCCACCCAGAGCGTCGCACAGCGGATCGCGCTGGCCTTGCGCGAACGCGGCTACGGGGTCTGGTGGGATGACGAGCTGCTCGCCAACCGGGCCTATAGCGATGCGATCGAGGAGCGGCTGCGCGCGGCCAAGGCGGTCATCGTCGTGTGGTCGCCCGACGCGGCGAAGTCGCAATGGGTGCGCGCCGAAGCCGATCTGGCGCGGACTGCCGGGACGCTGGTTCAGCTGAACATCGACACGCGGGCGCTGCCGGCGCTGCCGCTGCCGTTCAATCAGATCCACTGTGTCGACCTGTCGAAATGGAGTGGCGACACCAGCGCGCCCAACTGGCGCAAGCTGATCGCCAGCGTCGAGGCGCTGCTCGAACATGGACCTCAGGCGGCGCAAGCGGCGGCCGACAGCGTGGTCGAAACTCGCGAGACGCTGCTCGCGGTGCTCGCCTTCGACAATCTTTCGACCGACGCCGAGCTCGATTACTTCTCCGACGGGGTGAGCGAGGAGATCCTGTACACCGTCGCGCGTACCAAGGGCTTGCGCGTCATCGGCAAGGCTTCGAGCTTCAAGTTTCGGGGTCAGGACAAAACCGCTCAGCGCGTTTGCGAAGCACTCGGGGCGACGCATATCCTCGACGGTTCGGTCCGGCGATCGGGCAATAACATCCGGATCAACGTCGAACTGGTCGATACGGCCAGCCTCGAAACGCTGTGGAGCGAGCGCTACGACCGGGCGGTGACCGACATTTTCGTACTGCAGGACGAAATCGCGGCGGCGATCGCGGCGGCGCTGCATCGCCATTTCGCGCCGGTACGCGCGCCGGTGTCGATCAACCCGGCCGCTTATGACCTATACCTGCAAGCACGGGCAATCTACGCACAGGATTTGACGTGGGCGGACCAGTCCAAGTGCGTGGCGCTGCTCGAGGGAGCCATCCTGCAGGCACCCAACTTCGCGCAGGCGTGGGGGCGGCTGGCGCTGTACCGCCGTGGCACGGCGGCGAGCGTCGCGGCACAGCGCGGGCTCGAACTCGACGGCAACTGTGCGGTGTCACTCGCGGCGCTGTCGATGACCAAGGCACCGTTCGCTCAGCATGCGGAGAAGCTCGCGCTGATCGAACGCGCCTATGCGCTTGGTCCAGACGATCAGCTGGTGGCCGGTGTCTATACCAGCCTGTTGTTGGCGCTAGGTCTAGTGACCCGGGCGTGCGAAGTTTCCGAGGATCGTTTCGAGCGCGACCCGCTCAGTCCGATGGTCGCTGCAAGCCTCGCCATCGTCTATCGCTCGGCGGGGCGTAACACCGAAGCAATAACCGTTGCCGAGCGCGCGCTGGTAGCCTTCCCTAAAAACAAGTTCATCAAATTCATTCGCGGGATTATCGGGATTTTCGATGGTGATCTCGACCGCGCGGCGGACATGGCCGCGACCAGTCTGAATAACGGCAACATCTCGCAGCTGCAGGTGCTGGTGATGTTCACGCGCACCGTCGGCGCTATGGACCCGGTGACCCGGGGGTCGGTCATGGCACAATTCCTGCGTCGCAACGCGCCGGCAAGCTTCCTTGTCGACATCGGTCTCGCCGCGACATTGGGCGAGACCGATGCGGCGATGGTATCGCTGCTCGAAACGTTGCGCGAGCGGCAGCCGCTCGAGTTCACCGCCGAGAACGACGGGCGTGCCCCGCCGGCGGCGCACACCACCTCGGGGCTGTTCATGCCGAACAGCGAGGTACTGCGCCGCGATGTGCGGTTCGCCGAAGTTTGCGTCCGGCTTGGGCTCTACGATTGCTGGCGGGATACCGGCCGTTGGCCGGACTGCGTTGCCGAGCTTGCGCCGATCTACGACTTGCGGGCTGAATGCGAGAAGCTCGCGGATATCGTCGACCGATACGAAGCACCGGCATTCGAGTTGGCCCGGCCGTTGATGAGCCTGGCGCGCTAACTCAGCGCGCGCGCCACCCAGTACGTCACCCCCGCCCCCACATACGCCATCGCAAACAGATAGCCGAACATGAACGCCGGCCACTTCCAGTCGCCGGTCTCCCGCCGCGTCACCGCCAGCGTCGAGATGCACTGCGGCGCGAACACGTACCACGCGAGGAACGCCAGCGCCGTCGGCAGCGTCCAGCTCGTGCGCAGGCGCTCGACCAGCGGCTCGGTGTGTTCTTTGTCGGTGCCCTGCAGCGAGTAGACGGTGGCGAGCGCGCTGACCGCGACTTCGCGCGCCGCCATGCCGGGAACGAGTGCCAGCGCGATCTCGCGGTTGAAGCCGATCGGGCGGAATACCGGCTCGAGCGCGCCGCCGATACGCCCGGCGACCGAGTATTCGAGCGCGGTGCCGGTGTAGCCCACCGGAGGCTTGGGCCAGGTCGCCAGCGCCCACAGCGCCACGGTCGAGATCAGGATAATGCCACCGGCGCGCCCGAGGAAAGCGGCGGCGCGCTGGTACAGACCGATGCCGATATCGCGGGCCGCGGGCCATTGGTACTTAGGCATCTCCATCAGGAACGTCGGCGCGGGGCCCTTCGTCACCGTGCGGCGCAGCGCCCATGCGGCGAGCAGCGCGCCGAGCACGCCCGCGATGTACAGCCCGAACAGCACCAGCCCTTGCAGGCCCGCAACGCCGCCGACGCTGCGGTTCGGGATGAACGCCGCGATGACGATCGCATAGACCGGCAGCCGCGCCGAGCAGGTCATCAGCGGCGCGATCAGGATCGTCGTCAGCCGGTCGCGCGGCTCCGAGATCGTGCGCGTCGCCATGATGCCGGGAATGGCGCAGGCGAAGCTCGAGATCAGCGGGATGAAGGCGCGGCCGTTCAGCCCGACGCCCGCCATCAGCCGGTCCATCAGGAACGCCGCGCGGGTCATGTAGCCCGACTGTTCAAGGCACAGGATGAAGAAGAACAGGATGAGGATCTGCGGCAGGAACACGACCACCGCGCCGACGCCGCCGAGCACGCCGTCAACGAGCAGCGAGCGCAACGCGCCGCTCGGCAGTGTCGCAGTGACGGCAGCTTGCAAGAGCGTGACGATGTTCGCCAGCCATGCCATCGGTGCTTCGGCGAGCGTGAAGACGCCTTGGAACATGATGAAGATCAGCGCCGCAAGCAGCAGCGGCCCGATAACGGGATGCAGCGCGATGGCGTCGAGCCGCTGCGTCCAGCGCTTGGTCTGACCGCGCTGGAAGATCACCGCGTTGCCGATGGCACGCGCCTCGCGCTGCAGCTTCGTGACGTCGGCGGCAGCTTGCGCCAGGTCGAGCGCGGGCCGGGCAGGGCGATCCCGCAGCAGCGGCGCGAGCGCGCCGGCGAGCTCGCTCAGGCCGCGCTTGCGCACCGCGACGGTCGGCACCACCGGCATGCCGAGAATGCTGGCCAACCGGGCGACGTCGATGTCGGTACCGTCGCGCTCGGCCATGTCGGCCATGTTGAGCGCCACCACCATCGGCAGGCGCAAGGCACGCAGCTCCAGCACGAAGCGCAGGTGATTGCGCAAGTTGGTCGCGTCGACGACGGCGACGATCGCATCGGGCCGCCGCTCGCCCGCGACTGCACCCATGACAACGTCGCGCGTCACCGCCTCGTCGGGCGAGCGCGGCGACAGACTGTAGGTGCCCGGCAGGTCGATCAGCTCGACGCTGCGCCCGTCGGGGAGCGCCAGCCTGCCGGCCTTGCGCTCGACGGTGACACCCGGATAGTTACCGACCTTCTGCCGCGAGCCGGTCAGCGCATTGAACAGGCTGGTCTTGCCGGCATTGGGATTGCCGACCAGCGCGACGACGGGGCTGAGCAGCGGCGCGTTCATTCGGCAGCGGCGGCGCGGTAATCGCTGGCCGGGTCGAAGCCCACCGGTTCGACGACGATCAGCGCCGCCAGCCGCTGTCGTAGTGCGACGACCATGTTGCCGACCCGCAACGCCAGCGGGTCGCCGCCGAGCGGGGCGCGGTGGAGCAGCTCGATCTCGACACCGTCGTCAAATCCCATCTCGTGCAGCTGACGCGCGACCTGCGGATCGCAGCCGTCATGATCGACGCTGACGATCATCGCGACCTCGCCAGGGTGCATCGCGGCGATGGAGGAAGCGCTGCTCATGCCGTTTATATACGGCAGCCGAAATGCAATTGCGAACGATTATCAGCAGCAGCTCGCAATTCGCCGCAGCGCTGCGCTATTCCGCCGGGTAGCGCAGCCGCCCGAGAAAGCGCACCGGGTCAGGCAGGTTGGCGGTGGCGCGCAGCACGCGCGCCTTGACGCCCTCGAACGCCATGATCCCCGCAATGCGCCGGTCGAGGAACGCCCAGCTGTCCTCGAAGCCGTCGCTCTCGTCGTTCAGCCAGTACAGCAAGGTCGCGCTGTAAACGCCCGCCAGGATCAGCCGCTTGCTATAGTAATTGTAATCGGTCGCGGTATCGCCCGCCGGCGCCCACATCGCGTCGGCGGTCTTCCACAGTGTCGTCGCGCTGGTTGCGAGATTGGTCGGCAGCGCCAATACCGCCAGCGCCCGGCGCACCGCCTCGCGCTCGCCCGCCGCATGCTCAAGCCGGGTCCGCACGCACAGCGTGACCTTGGCGCGTACTTTCAGCGCATCGATTCCGGCCGCCTTGACCGCGGCGGTCATGCGCTCGTCGGCGTAAGCGGTGTAGGCCGCAACCATCGCGCTCGCGTCGTTTCCCGGAAACACCAGCTTGGCGATGTCAGGGTCGATCCCGGCATCCTTGGCGCCAGCTTGCACCGCCGCCGCCGTCCAGCCGTCGAACGCGACATTGGGCAGCATCGCCGCGATCAGCTGCGGGCGAAGCTCGTCGAGGGTCTGGTCGATCATGCTGAAACCTTAGCGCAGCGCGGCGGCCAAGGGGAGAGGCGGTAATGTCCCATCGCCGATGCGATCTGCAGGCGGAGGGCTGGACGGCGATGATCAATGGTTTATCGATGACGGCTGGCAGTCGTCGCGGGCAAGCGCCGGGAGGTATGATGAGTCCAGACCTCAACCCGATTGCAGCGACCGACGAGACCGCCAACCCGCTGGCAGCGCGCAGCTTCCGCCTGATCGAGCATTTGCTGCTTGTCGTCATTGCGCTGATGACGCTGGCCGCAGCGAGCTTCGAGGTCTGGTCGATGATCCAGGCGCGCACGATCAACCTCGCCGACATCCTGCTGATGTTCCTCTACACCGAGGTCATCGGCATGATCTCGGTGTTCTACGTCGGCCGCGGTTCGCCGTTCGTCTATCCGATCTTCATCGCGATCACCGCGCTTGCCCGGCTGATCGTGTTGCAGGGCAAGAACATGGCCCCCGAGAATATCGTTTTCGAAGCGGGCGCGATCCTGCCGCTGGCGCTGTCGGCGGTGATCATCCTGCGCCACGACCGGCAATGATCTTGAGGGCCGGCCCGGCTTTACCAACCAAGGCGCCTCTGCTATGGCGACGCTCCCTGGTGCCGCACGACTCGTTGTCCGGCTCCCTTACGCGTGTGACAAGTCCGGGCCATGCTGAGGCCTGCGACGTGAATGGAGAGACCGGCTTTGCAAATCATGGTTCGCGACAATAATGTCGATCAGGCGCTGCGCGCGCTCAAGAAGAAGCTGCAGCGCGAAGGCGTCTACCGTGAGATGAAGCTGCGCCGTCATTACGAGAAGCCGTCCGAGAAGCGCGCCCGCGAGAAGGCCGCTGCTGTCCGCCGCGCTCGCAAGCTCGAGCGCAAGCGCGCCGAGCGCGACGGCGTCCGGTAATACCCACATGGCAGATGCGGGCGCCAAGCCGTCGTCGCCGAAGCCGTCCTCCCCGCTGGTCAAGTGGATTGTTCTCGGCATGTTGATCGTCGCACTCGTCGGCGTGCTCGTCTGGGCTGGAACACAGTCGCAGGTCGCGACCGCGCAGGTCGCGACGGCCGGAACCGTCGAGGGCTCGACCTACCTCGAAAAGCATAAGGAAAAGCCTGGCGTGAAGACCACCGCGAGCGGCCTGCAGTATGAAGTGCTCAAGGAGGGCACCGGGCCGATGCCCGCCGCGACCGATATGGTCACCGTACATTATGAGGGCAAGCTGCTCGACGGCACGGTCTTCGACTCGAGCTATCAGCGCGGCCAGCCGGCATCGTTCGGACTGAACCAGGTCATCCCCGGCTGGACCGAAGGCGTCCAGCTGATGCACACGGGCTCGAAGTATCGCTTCACCATTCCGCCGGTACTTGGGTACGGTGAGCAGGGCGCGGGCGGCGTCATCCCGCCGAACGCAGTGCTGGTGTTCGACATCGAACTGCTGGGCGTTCAGGCCCGGTAGACTCTGCGCTGCAGTCCTTCCCGCGCTGGCGGGAAGAGCTTGCCAGCATCCTGGACCCGATTGCTTTGAGTTGAACCACCGCCGCTCGGGATGGGCGGCGGTGGTGTTTCGGTCTAACTAAAAGAGACTAGAACTTCACGCCCGCCGCGATGCCGTAGCGGCGCGGCTCGAGCGTGAAGATGTTGGTGAATAGCCCCGAGGTTGCATCGGTAACGTACAACCCGGTGATCGCGTTGTTGTTGGCGATGTTCTGGATGAAGCCGCGCAGGAACCAGCGGTCGTTGGGCCCATTGACCTGCAACTGCGCGTTCATGATGTAGTAGCTTGGGATGCGGTCGGCGTAGTCGTTGAAGACGCTGCCGGTGCTGTTGCCGGTCAGCGCGATGTCGAAGCGCGGCACGACGCTGATGTCGTGCGAGGCGTCGATCGTGTACTGGATGCCAGCCGAGAACTTGTACGTCGGCGACTGCGGCAACTGGTGTCCGCGCAGGTTGACGGTAACGCCGTCGGGCAGCACGGTGACACCTGCCGCTGCCGAATTGGCGGCGAGTACGTTGCAGATACTGAAGGCCCCAGTTGCACCGTTGATGCCGCTTCCCGCGATGAACGGGGCGGGAGCTTGCAGACCGAGCGACCGGTTGACGGCTGCTACGAAGCCGTTCGAGAGCGCCGCATTCCCGGCGACGTTCGGCACGACGGCGCAGTTCGCCGCCGTCGTCACGTCCTTGACGATGACCGCGTCG
>CAXTTR010000010.1:0-9592 GCA_964247215.1 uncultured Sphingomonadaceae bacterium | reverse complement strand
CGACCGCCCGACGGATCGCGCGGATTGGTCTCAAACTTGTCGCTCGAAATCTGCGTGTGAAGGTAGCTGAAGCCGAGATTGACCGCGAGCGCGCGGATCGGCGAGATGATCGCATCGCCCTCGACCCCGTAGATGTTGGCATCGACGTTGTCGTTGACGGCGGTACGCTGGACAATACGGCTAATCTGCAGGCTCTTATACTTGTAGTAAAAGCCGGTCAGGTTGAGGCGAAGCGTGCCGTTGAGGAAGGTATTCTTCGAGCCGACCTCGAACGAGTCGATGAACTCGGGCGCGAACGTCTCGGGCACCCCGGCCCCCGGTGACAGCGGCGGGTTGAAACCACCCGACTTGTAGCCGCGCGAGTAGGACGCATAGACCAAGTTCTCGTCGGTGATCTTCCAGTCGAGCACTGCGCGCCCGGTAAACTCGTGGTAGCTGGTCCGGCGCTGCTCATAGAGCTGATTACCGGCCAGGCCGGGGTCGTAATCGAGGCTGGTGTAGGGAATCACGGCATTGGTCGCGGTGATTCCTGAAGCCTGGGTGATGTTTGTCGCGCCGTAAGGTAGCAGCACGGCCTGGTTCTGGGCATCGCTATAGAGCGACGTCCGCGCCGTGACGCTCTTCTGGTCGCTGTTATAGCGCACGCCGACGGTCAGCTTGAGCTTGTCGGTTGCCTTGAAATAACCCTCGCCGAATATTCCGTAGGAGTTGAGCGCGTAGCTGGTCGTATTGTTACGAAAATACGGCGTAGCGCGGTAACTTGCCGGGAAAGTCGAGTTGCCCGACAGTTGCTGGCCCAAGGTGCCGAGCAGGCCAAGCACGGCAGCCGAATAGTCGAGCCCAAATGCGTTGACGTAATAGCTGTTGTCGGTGACCTTGTAGCGATTGTAGATGCCGCCCGCGAGGAAGTTGAAGCGGCCGTCGAACTGGGTCGAAAAAATTGCCTCGCCGGTGTACTGATCGTCGAACTGATCCGAACGGTCGACGTTGAGCGGCGTCGACGCACACACCGAATGGCCGCCGTACAGCCCGGTCCCGGTCGTGTCGTATGGCGACGAGGTGCAATACGGGCCGGTCACGCTGCCGCTCGGGATCAGCGCCTTCACGGCCGGAGCGATTTGCGCGAACAAGGGCCCGCCTGCGCCGGCCGCGTAGGCGAGCATCGCGCCGAGACCGGGCTGATAAACCGACGGGTTGACGATCGAGAGGTTGTAGTCCTGCGACGAGTCAACCCGCGAGCGCGAATACTGCGCCGACAGCTTGGCCTTGATCGGGCCGAAATCGTGCTCGATCCTGGCCTGCGCCTGAATCTCGTCGGCGAAGTAACGCGGCGTGTAATTGGTGTCGACCGTGCGCGGATCGGCGGGGATGATCGCGCCGGTGTTCGAGTCTGGACCGTACAGGCTGCCCGACGACAGGCGCCCGATCGCGCCCGACAGCGCCGGGCTGCCGAACGCGCCAGTGGCGATGCGGAGCAGCTCGGTCGAGGTAAATACGCTCGGGATCGTCGCGTTGGCGTTGGTCGCCTGGTTCGCCAGCCCGCCGGGCAAGCAGCCGAGAACGCCGCTCGGGTCGCGCAAGCACAGCTGCTTCTGGTTGCGCAGGCGGCTGTCGTTCTCGTGAAAGTAATAGCCCATCAGGTCGACGGTGGTCGAATCACCCGGCTGCCAGCGGATCGAGCCGCGCAGCGCGTATTCCTTACGGCCGTCGATGTGGGTGTTGTTGAACTCGTTGTAGGTGAAGCCGCCGCGGTCGAGATAGGTGCCGGCCAGCCGCACGCCGAGCTGCTCGGTCAGCGGCACGTTAATCATCGCCTTGATCTTATATTCGTTATAGTTGCCGTACTCGCCCTCGACGGCGGCGTGCAGCGCCTTCAGGTCGGGCTTGGCGGTGATGAAGTTGACGACACCCGCCGTGGCGTTGCGCCCGAACAGCGTGCCCTGCGGCCCGCGCAGCACCTCGACGCGCTCGAGGTCGAAATAGTCGGTCTCGAACAGGCGCGTATCGAGCAGCGGCAGGTCGTTGACGTGAATGGCAGTGGCGGAGTCGCAGGTCGTGCCGACGCACAGGTCGCCGACGCCGCGAATGGTGAACACGCCGGTGGTGAAGTTGCCCTTGGTGAAGGTGACGTTGGGCAGCGTCAGCTGCAGGTCGGAAGAGTTGTTGATCTGCTGGCGTTGCAGCGTTTCCGAGGTGAACGCCGAAATCGCGATCGGCACGTCCTGGAGGCTCTGCGAGGTCCGCTGCGCGGTGACGACGATCTCCTCCAAGCCGCCAGCACTGGCGGTTCCAGCGCCAGTGCCCGGGCTGTCGCTCGCAGCGACACCGCTGCTGCTGCCGCCGCTGGTGCCCTGCGACGTCGAGGTCTGCGCCGCTCCCGGCACCGCCATCAGCCCGAGCAGCGAGACGCCCGATGCCAGAGCAATTACCGACGTGATGTGACGCTGCGTGCCGACCGTCGAGCGCATGAAGAAACTCCCCAAAACAGCTGTGGAGCGTTGGCTGTTACCGCCAGATCACTCCCGCTCGACCAACCGGGATCGAACGTTCAGCTTTATTGACCAACCTTCCCGTTCATTGTCCAGCATTCGTGCGCATTTCTAAGAAATCAACAAATCAAGCTGATTGCTGTGGCTTTGATACCACACGCGCCAAGTTCAGGGGCGGCGGGCTAGGCCATGGCGGATCGACGACAAGGCAATAATGCTGGCGATCGGACACTCACCGCCCGAGCGGGCGACGACAGCATCGCGTCCAGCGCACAATTCGCCCTGCTGCGAGCGGCGGTAATAAAAGCCCTGATAGAAGCTCAGCGCCGGGCAGTCGCGTGCGAACGCCATTCGCCAGCGCTGCCCGCTGGTCATCGTCAGTTCCACGGCGCGGTCGCCGATAACGACAGCGCCAGCCATGTGCGCGACGGCAACGCAGCGGTGGCGGCCGGCAGCGGGCGGGGCAGGGCGATGACCAGCCGTGACGGCGGGACCGGGCGCGAGCTGCGCTGCCGCGGTCGACGATGATGGAACGCCAACAAGTCCGGCGGTAACGCAGACGAGGAGCGCACGGCACGGCATGAGCAGTTTCTGAATTCCTTTCGTCGCGCTTGACGCTTGGTCGTTGAACGCTGGCTGAATTGCGGGTGATCACAACTGCCAGCCGCCGCGGCCATCGACGCTGCACCATTAAAGCGCGCGCCGCATGGCGCAGTCGCACCGGGCGATATACTTCAGGGTAATGCCTGACCCGCCATTCCTTTCTGCCGCCGCGCTGGACGCGCTGAAGACTGCTGTTGGCTGCGATAGCTGGAGCGACGATCCTGCGACGCTCGCCCCTTATCTAACCGACTGGCGCGGGCGGCTGCATGGCCGCGCCGCGCTGCTGTTGCGTCCGCGCGACACCGCCGCTGTTATCGCGCTGACACGGGCGGCGGCGGCACACCGTGTCGCGCTGGTGCCGCAGGGCGGCAACACCGGGCTGGTCGGCGGCGCGACGCCCGACACCAGCGGCGGTGCGGCGATCGTCAGCTTGGCGCGGCTGAACTGGCTCGGGCCGGTCGACACTGCGGGGCTGACCGTCAGCGCCGGCGCCGGCGCTATTCTCGAGACTGTCCACGCGCACGCCGCCGCCGCGGGCTGCACGTTCCCGCTGTCGCTGGCGGCGAAGGGCAGCGCGACCCTGGGCGGACTGGTGTCGACCAACGCCGGCGGCGTCCAGGTGCTGCGCCACGGCAACATGCGCGCGCTGATCGCCGGGCTCGAGGCGGTACTGCCCGATGGCTCGCTGCTGAACCAGCTCGATCCGCTGGCCAAGGACAACAGCGGCTACGACATCAAGCAGCTGCTGATCGGGGCGGAAGGCACGCTCGGCATTGTCACCGCGGTGACGTTGCGATTGCGGCCGGCTGCGGTCGAAACCGTCGTCGGCTGGGCCGGGCTGGCCAGCCCGCAGGCGGCACTGGCATTGCTGGTCCGGCTGCGCCGCGCCGTCGGCGAAGCGGCTGAGAGTTTCGAGCTGATTCCGGCAAGCGGCCTCGCGCTGGTGCTTGCCGACGGCGGCGGCCATCGCTCGCCGCTGGCCAGCGATCCCGCATGGCACGTGCTGATCGAGCTGTCGTCGGTCCGCGCCGGCGCTGGGCTGGCGGGCGCGCTGACCGCGGTACTCGCGGCAGCGCTCGACGACGGCGTGATCAGCGACGCGACGATCGCACATTCGCAGACGCAAGCGGGCGGGCTGTGGCACCTGCGCGAAAGCCTGCCCGAGGCCGAGCGCCGCGACGGCTTCGCGGTCAAGCACGACATTTCGGTGCCGGTCGCCGCGATGCCGGACTTCATCACGAATACTACCGCCAGCGTCGAAGCCGCGTTCGCCGGTGCGCGCGTGCTGGCGTTCGGTCATCTCGGCGACGGCAACGTCCATTTCAACGTTCGCACCCCCGCCGGCAGCGACAGCCGCGCCTGGGTCGAGCAGCACGGCCCCGCGGTCACCACTTACGTCAACGACGCCGTCACCGCCGCGCATGGCTCGATCGCCGCCGAACACGGCATCGGCAGCGTCAAGCGCGCCGAACTGGCGCGGCTCGGCGACCCGGCCAAGCTGGCGGCGATGCGGCGGCTGAAGGCGGCCTTCGACCCGCTCGGGATCATGAATCCGGGAAAGGTCGTTTGATTACGAACGAGCATCGGCTTGCACCCGCTGCCATGCACCCGTAAACCGCTGCAATCGCAGGTGCCCATGGGGGAGCGCCTCCCAACGCACCGGAACCTTCGCTCATGGCCACGTCGCCCGCTAATGCCGAGATGCAGCTACCGCTGTTTTACAGCTCGCTCGTGCCACTGTCGTCGCAGCTGCACCCGCATCACGGGCTGAGCCGCCGCGCCGACGTGCAGTTCACCAGCGTCACGCATGCGATCCCGGTGACCGTCGATGAATTTGCCGTCGCACAGCGTCATTACCCGATCGTTTTCGGACTGGGCGACAACCCGGCGCCGCGAGCGCTGCTTGGCCTGAACGAGGGCCGCAACCTGTACGTCGATGCCGCCGGCAGATGGCAGCCCGATGCGTACATGCCGGCGTTCGTCCGCCGCTATCCGTTCATGCTGGCCAAGCTGAACCCGCAGGCGGAGGAGCTGTCGCTGTGCTTCGACGATAGCGCGGGGATCGTCGTCGAGAACGGCGTCGAGCCACTGTTCGACGGCGACCAGCCGAGCGAGGTCACCAAGGGCGTACTGGCGTTTTGCGAACAGTTCGAGCAGGCGATTTTCCGCACCCGCGGCTTTATGGACGAGCTCCTGAAGCTCGACCTGCTGATCGACGGCGAGGTCACCATCCAGCAGCCCGGCATGCCCGAGCCCGCCATCTATCGCGGCTTCCGCATGGTTGCCGAAGAAAAGCTGCAGAAACTGCGTGGCGATCAGGCACGCAAGATGGTCCAGAACGGCATGATGGGGCTGATCTACGCCCACCTGTTCTCGCTATCGCAGATCACCGGACTATTCGAACGCCAGCGCGATGCCGACGCGCAGGCGTCGGCATCGCCGATTAGTTCGGCCAACGACTTGCTGTTCAGTTAGCCACTATCATAACGGTGCCGGCTGCAGGAATCGAACCCGCGACCCCCTGATTACAAATCAGGTGCTCTACCATCTGAGCTAAGCCGGCCTGTGTGCTGCTATGCGGCGGCGGGCGGCGCGGTTCAAGTCCGGTGTTGGCGAGCTTAGCCTGGTCCTGTTGTATTTCAGCCCTCGCCTGGCGCGCTCGCCTCGATGACCAGCGCGTGGATCCGGTCGGGCGCGACCAAGTCGCCGAGTGCGGCGTAGACGGCGCGCTGGCGTTCGAGGCGGGACTGGCCGGCAAAGGCAGCTGACGCGATGCGCACGGTGAAGTGGCTCTCGCCCGCGCCGCTGTGGCCGGCGTGGCCGCTGTGGTCGTTGCTGTCATCGATGACGTCGAGCGTCACCGGCGACAGCGCGGCATTGAGCCGGGTGGTGATTTCCTGTGCGATCGGTCCCATCTTGCTCTCCCAGACGCTTGGCGGCTGACCTATATCGATTTATCGGCGCTGCCAATCACGGCCGCCGCGGCCTACCGGTTACGGAGATCAACGTTCCTTGAGCGACGGAAGTCCCATCCGCCGGTCGCGGTTTCACGGTCGCGTGCAGAAGCCCGAGCCGACGCCGTGCAGCCATCCCGGCTGTCCGTTGCCGGGCGAGTTCCGCGCGCCGAAGTCGAACCGCGTCGCCGGCGCGGTCGGCGGCTGGCAGTGGCTGTGCCTCGACCATATCCGCGAGTTCAACGACAGCTATAACTTCTTCGACGGCATGAGCCCCGACGCGATCGCCCAGGCGCAGTCGCCGCTGGCGGGGTGGGAGCGCGCCGCGCACGATCCGGGGTTGCGCTTCGCCGACCCGCTCGGTGTGGTGGGTGGCCGCTATGGTAGCGAGATGTTTACCGGGCGGCGCGCCAAGTCGGGTGTCGTGCTCGGCGAGGCCGAGATGCGCGCGTTGAAAACGCTCGGGCTCGGGGTTGAAACGACGCTGCCCGACATTCGCCGGGCCTATAAGGCGCTGGTCAGGCGTTACCATCCCGACAGCAATGGCGGTGACCGGTCGCACGAGGGCAAGTTGCAGGAAGTCGTGCAAGCCTATACGCAGCTCAAATCCGCCCCTGCCTTTGCGCGCCCTGCCTGAAGGAGCCGAGTGCCCGTGCCCATGACGTTGCTTGCCGCCGAACCCGACCACCACGACGCGACCGTGCTCGACGCGCCCGACACGACGATCGACGCGCGCGAAATCTTTGGCGTCGATATCGACCTGAAAGTACCGGCCTTCAGCCAGGCGGACGAGCGCGTCCCCGATCTCGACACCGACTATGTCTTCGATCCCGACACGACGCTGGCGATCCTCGCGGGCTTCGCCTTCAATCGCCGCGTCATGATCCAGGGCTATCACGGCACCGGCAAGTCGACGCACATCGAGCAGGTCGCGGCGCGGCTCAACTGGCCATGCGTGCGGATCAACCTCGACAGTCACATCAGCCGCATCGACCTGATCGGCAAGGACGCGATCGTGCTGCGCGACGGCAAGCAGGTCACCGAATTCCGCGAGGGCCTGCTGCCGTGGGCGCTGCAGACCCCGACGGCGCTGGTCTTCGACGAATATGACGCCGGGCGTCCCGACGTGATGTTCGTCATCCAGCGCGTGCTCGAGGTCGAGGGCAAGCTGACCCTGCTCGACCAGAACCGCGTCATTCGCCCGTCCAAATGGTTCCGGCTGTTCGCCACAGCAAACACCGTCGGGCTCGGTGACACCACCGGGTTGTACCACGGCACGCAGCAGATCAACCAAGGCCAGATGGACCGCTGGTCGATCGTCACGACGCTGAACTATCTGCCCGCCGCGACCGAAGCCAAGATCGTCATGGGCAAGGTCCCGGGCTTCGACGCGAAGACCGTGGCGAATATGGTCAAGGTCGCCGACATGACCCGCACCGGCTTCATGGCGGGCGACATCTCGACGGTAATGAGCCCGCGCACCGTGCTGACCTGGGCGCAGAACGCGACCATCTTCAGCAATTTGGGCTTCGCCTTCCGGCTGTCGTTCCTGAATAAGTGCGATGAGGCCGAGCGGTCGATCGTGGCGGAATATTATCAGCGGGTGTTCGGGGAAGAGCTGCCTGAGTCGATTGCGGTGAAGACGCGGCGGTGAGTGGGTATCATATTGCGCAGGTCAACGTCGGCCGGATGCGCGGCGGCAGAGGCGACGCGCAGGTTGCGGGGCTTCTACGCCGAACTCGACCGGATCAACGCGCTTGCCGATAGCTCGCCGGGGGCCGCCGGTCGACATGCAGCCTGAACCTTGGTGCATCGGACGGGCGTAGGGTTGTCGGCGGGTCACAATTGACGAGTGTATGCTACCCCCTTACACATAGGGTGTGATCGCATCCTTTCGAAGCAAGGTGCTGAAGCGCTTTGCGGTAATGGGTGACGCATCGAAGCTGCCGGTGGCTAACGTTAGGCGGATCGAACGGATCTTGCGACTGCTCGATGCTGCAGACATTCCCGAGGGCATGAACATTGCTGGATTGCGCTTTCCCGGATTGCAGGGTCAACCCAAGCGCTACGCTGTGATGCGAGCGCCAACTACTGGATCACATTGGCTGGTCGGGTGACGATGCGATCGATGTCGACATCGAAGACTATCATTAGGCAAATCAGGATCAGCCGATGACCAATCCGCAGCTGACGGGATTACGCCCGGTTCATCCGGGTGAGGTGTTGCGCGAAGACGTGCTGCCAGCAGTGGCCAAGCCGCGCGCCGAAGTCGCGCGGCTGCTCAAGGTGTCGCGGCAGACGCTTTATGACATCCTGAACGAGCGACAGCCAGTTACCGTGCAGATGGCGTTGCGGCTGGCGCGCATGTTTGGTGGCACCGCAGAAACATGGTTGAGGATGCAGCAGCATTACGACCTTGCGACGGTATCGGCCGCGATCGCTGACGAACTGGCGACAATCCCGCAACTACAAGCCGCGTGAGACAGCGTTAGATGCCCCAACCCGATAACCCACTCGAAGACTTCCGCCAGGCGCTCGCGGCCACCTTGCGCGCGCTGGGTCAAGAGCCGGCGTTCGACCTCGCCTACACCGCCGACAAGCCGTCGTGCTTCGGCGAGCAGGCGCGTGTTCCCCAGCCGGGCCGCGCGCTGGCACCCGATCAGGTCGCCGAGGTGCGCGGCTGGGCGGACAGTTTCGCGCTCAGGAAGCGCTATCACGATGCCAAGCTGCACGCCGCGGGGCTGCCCGACGCGGGGCATCCTGAGTCGGGCGTGGCGCGCGATATCTTCAATGCGGTCGAGCAGGCGCGGGTCGAGGCGGTTGGCGGGGCCGATATGGCGGGTGTTGCGCTCAACCTGGCGCGGATGACCGACCAGCGGATCAAGACCGATCCGATCATCCGCGCGCGCACGGCTGACGAAGTGCCGATGGCGACCGCGCTCGGCCTGATGGCGCGCGAGCGGCTGACGGGTCTCGCATCGCCCAAGCTCGCCGAGACGGCGCTGGCGCTGGTTCGCGCCGATATCGAGACGAAGGCCGGGGTGCACCTCGATACGCTGGCGGCGAACGTCGGCGATCAGGAGGCGTTCGCGCTGGTGATGCGCCGGGTGTTGAACGATCTCGGGCTGGGCACCGATCCCGATGCCGAGCCCGAAGCCGACGACGAGCCGGGTGATGACGGCGACGACGACGACACCAGCGGCGATGAGGGCGACGAGCAGGAGGACAAAGGCGAGGGCGGTGCCGACGCCTCGGTCGAGACGCGCGCCGAGGAAAGCTCCGAACCCGCCGACGACAGCGAAACCCGCGATGTCGACATGGACACCGATGCGGTCTCCGAAGCCGAGATGGGCGAGGAGGGCAAGGAGGGCATGACGCCGTGGCGGCCGAACGCGCCGCTGTCGGACCTGCCGCCCGACTTCGATTACCACGCTTATGTCCGTACCTACGACGAGACGATTTCGGCGGAGGAGCTGTGCGATGCCGAGGAGCTGACGCGGCTGCGCGGCTATCTCGATCAGCAGCTGCTGCATCTGCAGGGCGTGG
>CAXTTR010000009.1:16926-19861 GCA_964247215.1 uncultured Sphingomonadaceae bacterium | reverse complement strand
CCCGGGACGGCGCGCGCCAAGACGCTGCTCGCAGCGGTCGAAGCTGCCGTACGCGGACTGACCGGCACCGTCGACGGCCACCGCATCGCCAGCGTGCTGTTCCTGCGCAGCTTCGTCACCAAGGCGACCGACAACTGGACGCAGGGCATCGCCGAGTTCCGCGTCCGCACCGAACAACTTTAGGGAGAACGACCATGGCCGTCGAAAAAGGCAGCGCCTTCCTGCTGAAGGTCGGCGACGGCGGAACCCCCGTCGTCTACACGACGATTGCCGGACTGCGGACGACACAGATGTCGATCAACGCCGACACCATCGTCATCACCAACAAGGGCTCGGGCGGCTGGCGCGAGCTGCTGTCGGGCGCGGGGGTGCGCTCGGTGTCGCTCGCCGGGGCGGGCGTGTTCAGCGGTACCGCGGCCGAGCTGCGGCTAAAGGCGAGTGCGCTCGCCGGGCTGCTCGACAGCTATGAGGTCAGCTTCGAAAGCGGCGAGCGGCTGCACGCGAGCTTCCTGATTACCCGCCTCGATTACGCCGGGGATTTCAACGGCGAGCGCAGCTACACGCTGGCGCTCGAGTCGTCGGGCGCGGTGCTGATCCTGTGAGCGACGGCGCGCCCGCTGCACCGGTGATCGCCAATTCACTGCGCGGCGAGGCCGAGCTGCGGCTCGGCGACGAGCGCTGGCGGCTGCGACCGAGCTTTACCGCGCTGGTTGCGGCCGAGGCCGAACTCGGCCCGCTATTTGCGCTTGTCGAGCGCGCTGCCGCTGGCGAGCTGCGGCTTACCGAACTCGCCGGGCTGTTCTGGCACTGCCTCGACCCGCGCCCGGCGGCGCTGACGCGGAGCCTGTTCTCGGAAAGCTTGGCCACGAACGGCTTAGCGGCTGCGACGCCGGTGCTGCGCGTCCTGCTCGGCCAGATCCTGCAAGGCTGGTGACGACCAGCTTCGGCGCGGCGGCGCTGACCGCGGCGCGGCTGGCGCAGTCGCTCGGCTGGAGCCCGGCGACGTTCTGGGGTGCGACGCCCGCCGACCTGCGCACCGCGCTTGGACTTGATGCAGAGCGCGGCGAGAGCCTTGGTGCGGCGGCACTGCACGAGTTGATGGAGGCTTTTCCCGATGGATGAACTCGATACGCTGCTCGTCAGCGTGCGCGCCGACACCGCGGGGTTTTCGCGCGACGTCGGTGCGATGCGCGCCGACCTCGAAGGCCCGCTCGGCAGCGGCGTCGATGCGGCAGGACGCCGGATCGATACCGCGCTGAGCAAGGCGATCACTAGCGGCCGTCTTGGATTTGCCGATCTCGGCAAAATCGCACTGTCGACGCTGGCGGAAATTGCCGCGAGCGCCGTCAAGGCCGACCTCGGCAGCTTGTTTGGCGGCGGCCCGAACGGCGGCAGCGGCGGCGGACTGTTGTCGAGCTTGGCCGGGGTTGCGTCATCGCTGTTTGGCGGCTCGCCCGGCCGCGCCACCGGCGGCCCGGTCACCGGCGGACGCCCCTATATGGTCGGCGAGCGCGGCCCCGAGCTGTTCGTTCCGACCAGCGCGGGCAGCATCCAGCCTGCGGGCCAGGGCGGGCGCGGGCCGGTCAGCATCACCGTCAACGTCGCGGCGGCTACGGGCAGCGACAACGTCTTCATGCAGCGCACCGGAGCGCAGGTGGCGCGCGCCGTACGGCAATCGCTCGACCGGGCGGACGGCTGATGGGACATTGGCTCGCCACGGCTGCCGACCAGCAGCGCCGCGACTGGATCAAGCGCTTCGACGCGCGGTTCTGGACGGTCAACTTCCCGCGTCCGATGATGGCGGCGGCGACGACCCCGGCCCCGCAGAGCCTGCGCGTCGACCTCAGCTTCCTGAAAGCCAACGATCTCGCCGGAGTGATCTGGGAGTCGGCCGACCGTCACGACCACCCGCTGCTCAGCTATGCGACGGCGCGCGACTATCGCGGGCTGACGCTGCGCTTTCGCTGGCAAGCCGAGGGCGCATTGCGCGCGCTTGACGCAGTTAACGGCGCAACGCTGACGATCGAAGGCCGCGACGCGGCCGGAATGCCACGTAGCTGGTATGTGCGGCTGTGGAATTACGCCGTGGGTGCCGCGACTGACGCGGCTATCACGCTGAAATTCGACACCCTCGCAGGCGGCTTCCTCCTGCCTGCCGAGGCCGATCCGGTCTGGGCGGGTGATGTCGACCGCATGTTCATCGCGCTCGTGCCCGACGGTTACACCGGTAGCGACGCGCCGCTGGCCGCGCCGGTCGACGCTGTCGTCACCCTGTCGGCGATCAGCTGCGAAGGCCCGACCTCGTCGCTGGCGATCGGCGACACCTTCGTACCGCCGCACAAGTTGCGTATCGCGACCGGTTACGACGACGGTTAAAATCTCACGCCCGAGCGGCTGCTGCGCGGCATCGTGCAGACCGGCTACCAGCGCTGGATCAACCATTATGTCGGGATGAGCCACTATTTCCAGCTCGCCTGGAACGCTGCCGAAGCGCGTTTCGAGGTCGACCCTGCCCGGCCGCTCAACGCCGCTTGCATCGCCTGGCACCGCGACTTCGCCGCGCGGGCTGCGTCGCTCGGCCTGACGCTGATCCTGTCGCTGTCGTTCGAGCTGCTCGACCAGCACGCGCCCGAGGCTTGGAAACAGCGCGATGCCGACGGCAGCCCAGCGTCAACCGGTTATACGCCGCCGTCAACGTTGCTTGCGCCGACACACCCGGGCGCGATGGCTTACCTGCAGAGCGTTGCGAAGGCGTTCGTCGCACTTGCCGTTACTGCGGGGCAAACGCCGCACTTCCAGACAGGCGAGCCATGGTGGTGGGTCGGCCCCGATCACCGGCCGTGTTTCTACGATAGCACGACAGTGGCAGCTTACCTGACGGCGACGGGTTTGACGGCACCGGTGCTCCGCGACGCGCGCGGCACGATGGCAGCAC
>CAXTTR010000009.1:4029-16916 GCA_964247215.1 uncultured Sphingomonadaceae bacterium | reverse complement strand
ATCTAGACTGGCTCGGCGTCCAGCTTGGCGCGGCAACGCTGGCATTGCGCGACAGCGTTCGCGCGGCCGCACCGGGGCTCACAACCTACCTGCTGTTCTACGCGCCGCAGGTACTCGACAGCGCTTCGCCCGAGCTGCTCCGCGCCAATCTGCCAACAGCTTGGCAGATCCCCGCTTTCGACGTGCTGCAGCTTGAGGATTACGACTTCGTCATTCGCGGCGATCTCGCCGGGCAATCGCGGGCACGTACGGTCATCGCCGACCGACTGGGCTATCTTTCCGCGCAGCAGCACTATTTTGCCGGCTTCGTCGCTACCGCCGTCGACGGAGCGCAGTGGCAATTCATCGCCACCGCAGGCGACGCCGCACAAGCGCGCGGCGTCGCCGAGACTTTCATCTGGGCGTGGCCTCAGGTCGCTCGCGACGGCTTCGTCACGTTCGCCATCCAGGGAGAAGAGACCGTGCCGGTATTCCACAACGTGCGCTTTCCGCTCGACCTCGGCTATGGGAGCACCGGCGGGCCGCAGTTCTCGACGCAGGTCGCGGTCAGCGCCTCGGGCTATGAGCAGCGTAACAGCAGCTGGGCCGACGCGCGGCTCAACTATGACGCGGGGGTCGGTATCCGCTCCGAAGCCGACGTCGCAACACTCGTTGCCTTCTTCCGCGCCCGCCGCGGACAGGCCCACGCGTTCCGCTTTAGCGATTTACTCGACCGCACCTCGGGTTCCGACCCGGTATCGCCGCTCGATCAGCCGCTCGGGACTGGCGACGGTGTCACCACCCGCTTCGTACTCAGCAAGCAGTATGGCGATCCGAGCGACCCTCAAGTACGCAGGATCACGCGGCCGATCGTTCCGACCGTGGTGATTGCCGTCGACGGTACAGCGCGGTTGACCGGCTGGTCCGTCGGGGACGGCGGCTACGTCGATTTTGCCAGTGCTCCGGCGGCGGGAAGCGTACTCACCACCGGCTTCGAATTCGATGTTCCAGTCCGCTTCGCCCAGGACCGCCTCGATGTGTCGCTCGCCGGTTACCGGCTGGGCGAAGTGCATTCGGTGCCGCTGATCGAAGTACGGGAGGCCTGAGCGGTGGCGGATTTCAGTGCATCGCTGGCTCCCGAGCTGACGACACTGGCGCTGTGCTGGCGCATCGTCCGCAGCGATGGGGTTGCGCTCGGTTTCACCACGCACGACCAGCCGATCTGGCTGGATGGACTATGCTACGCGTCAGCTCCGGGCATGGCCCCGTCGGCGGTTGCGACGACCGATGGGCTTGCGGTCGACACGATGGAGGTCAGCGGCGCACTCAGCGCCGACACGATCACCGCCGGGGATCTCGCCGCAGGTCGCTTCGACGGCGCTGTCGTCGCGCTGTTCATGGTCGACTGGCAGGCCGCTGCGAACGGTCGTTTGCCGCTGGCGCGCGGTACATTGGGCGAGGTGACACGCCACCTGACCGCCAGCGGCGGTAGTTTCGCCGCGACCTTGCGCGGGCCGACTGCAGCGTTCGAGGCAAACTCGGTAGAAGCCTGTTCGCCCGAGTGCCGCGCCGAACTCGGTGACGCGCGCTGCAGGGTTGATCTCGCGCCCCTGACGGTGCTGGCGACGATTGCAGCGGTGATCGATGCCGTCACGCTGACGGTGAGCGGCATCGTCAACGACCGTTATGGTCAAGGCCGGCTGCGGCCGCTTGACGGTGACAACGCCGGGCTCGACGCGCGGGTTAGCAGCGTTATCGACGGCCAGCTGATCCTCTTCGAACCGCTGCCGTTCCCGCTCATGGCCGGTACCCGCGTCAGCCTGCGCGAAGGCTGCGACAAGCGCTTCGCCACCTGCACCAGCCGCTTCGCCAACGCGCTCAACTTTCGCGGCGAACCACATGTCCCCGGTGGCGACATGCTCACGCAGTTCCCGGGCGTCTAACTCTCACAATCGAGGAGCGAGCTTCATGCACTCGAAATCTGCCGTCATCGTCGCGGCCGTGCGCGGCTGCGTGGGCACGCCGTTCCGCTCACAAGGCCGTGTCGCCGGGCTTGGTCTCGACTGCGTCGGCGTTGCGCTAATCGCGGCCCGCGCCGCCGGTGCCGCTGATCTGATCGTCCCACCTTATACGCTGTCAGGCGACAACGAGAACCGCCTCGATACCTTGCTTGAGAGCTTTGGCTGTCGTTCGCTCGATGCCGAACCGCCCCAGCCGGGCGATCTCATCATCGTCGCGCCGGCACCCGGCCGCCGCCATCTCGCGGTCGTCACCGAAACCGGAATGGTCCACGCTCACGCAGGTTTGGCGCGTGTCGTCGAGGCACCGGCTGACCCCGGCTGGGTGCAAGTCTCGGTCTGGCGCCTGCCGGATCGGCACTAGGCATGGCCACGCTCATCCTCGGCACCGTCGGCCGTGCGCTCGGCGGTCCGATCGGCGGCTTGCTTGGCACGTTCCTCGGCGGCAGCGTCGACCGCGCGATCTTCGGCTCGGGACCCGCGCGCGACGGCCCGCGGCTGACCGACCTCGCCGTGCAAAGCTCGGCTTACGGTCAAGCTCTACCACGGATCTACGGCCGCATGCGCGTCGCGGGCAATGTTATCTGGTCATCGGGCATTCGCGAGTCGGTCCAGCATGCGGGCGGCGGCAAGCGTGGACCGGCGACGAATAGCTACAGCTACTCGGCCTCCTTTGCCGTCGCTGTCTCGGCGCGCGTGGTCAGTAGTATCGGGCGGATCTGGGCCGACGGCAAGCTGCTCCGCGATGCCAGCGGGACCTATCTGTTTCCGGCCACGGTGCGGACTTACACCGGTAGCGAAGGCCAATTACCCGACCCGCTAATCGTCGCCGCCGAGGGCATCGGCTTAGCTCCGGCCTATCGCGGCTTGGCGTACCTGGTGTTCGACGATCTGCCGCTGGCCGACTACGCCAACCGGATCCCCAACCTGACCTTCGAGATCATCGCTGACAGCGGAACCGCAATCGACATCGGTGCAATTGCGAACGATCTGTGCAGCACCGCTGATGACAATTTCGCAATCGGCCCCGGCAGCTTCGCCGCGCTGCAAGGATTTGTCGCCAGCCGTGCAGGAAATATCCGCACGCAGCTCGAGCCGCTCGCCCAACTTACAGATTTGGTCTTCCTCGACGAAGGCTTTACTCTCCAGATTGCAGCCGGACCGGGCAGCGCAGTTCGCCTGCTCGACAGCGAGGCATTAGGTGCGACGGACTCGGGCAAACCAGTCGCGGCACGCACCGATCACCGGGCGGCGGCGGCAACGATTATCGACAGTCTGGCGCTCGGCTTTTCCGATCCATCGCGCGATTACCAGTTCGGCCTGCAGCGCGCGACGCGGCGCATCCCGGCGACCAACGCCGAGGAGCGCGACCTGCCGGCGGCGCTTGACCCAATCGCCGCGAAGGCTCTTGCCGAAAAGCTGCTGGCGCTCGCGATTGCGCGACGCTCGACGGCCGAACTGCAGCTGCCTTGGCGCTACGCCGACCTGCATGTTGGCGATGTCGTGCAAGCCGGCGTTGGCGGCACGCTGTGGCGCATCCGCAAGTCGACGCTGGTCGGCCTGATCGTCGAACTCGAAGTCGAGGCGCTGCCCGGTGCGGCCGCTGCAGGCAGCCGCGCTGCCGATGGCGGGCGGCCGTTGATCGTGGCTGCAGCACCTGCCGGACCGACGGTGCTGCAAGTTCTCGACCTGCCGCCGCTGCCCGGCGCGCTGCCCGCGACACCCCGGCTTTGGCTGGCAGCGGCTGGAGCCAGTGCTGGCTGGCAGCGCGCCGATGTGTTCGTCAGCAACGATGCAGGTGACAGCTATGTTTGGGCGGCCAGCGTGGGTCCGGCAGTCGCCATGGGTTTTACCGGCAGCACGCTCTCTGTATCGGCCGCCGACCGGTGGAACCGCTCCGATACCGTCGATGTAATTCTATTGAACCCGTCGATGTGGCTCCAGAGCCGGAGCGAGCTCGCTGTGCTCGCCGGCGCAAACCTTGCGCTGATCGGCGACGAACTTGTCCAGTTTACGACCGTCACCGCGCTGTCGGCTGGCCGCTTCCAGCTCGGCGGCTGGCTGCGCGGCCGCCGCGGCAGCGCCGTCACCCGCCATGCTGCCGGCGAGCGTTTCGTGCTGATCGATCCCGTCCAGCTCATCCCCTTCGACCCGCCTGTCGAGGCGATTGGGGCGACGCTACGCTGCAAGGCAGTTGGCGCGATGGATGACGCGGCGTCGATCGCGGCACTGGAAGTGGTTGTCGCCGGCAATGCACTGATGCCGCTGGCTCCAGTCCATTTGACTGCGGCTACGACCGGTGGCGGCGATATCACCATCAGCTGGACCCGCTGCAGCCGATCCGGCTTTGCATGGCTCGACGGCGTCGAAGCCCCGACCGGCGAGGAGAGCGAAGCCTATCACGTCGATGTCTGGCTAGACGGCCGTAACATCGTTAGCACCGGAACCGCGGCACCGTCGTGGACAGTCCCGGCCGCGGCGGTCGCTGCCGCCGAAGGTTCAGCCGCAAGCCTTGTGCAAGTCAACGTTGCACAACGCAGCGCGGCGGTTGGGCTCGGCCGCGCTGCGACGGCCAGCTACCGGCTTGGCAGCCTCAACCTCAACTAAGCGCACCGGAGTCAGCCATGACCAACACCACTGACCGCTACTCGCTGCCCTTGATCCAGACCGGACAGGCACAGAAGGATGTCACTCACAACGACGCGATCGGCACCATCGACAACCTGTTGCATCTTGCCGTCGAGGGAGTCGCCGCGAGCCGCCCGGCTGCACCGGTTGCCGGGCAGTGCTGGATTATCGCAACGGGAGCGTCGGGAGTTTGGGCAGGTCACGACGGGCACATTGCAGCATTTACCGCAGCTGGCTGGACCGAGATCGTCCCACGCGACGGTTGTCTCGCGTGGGATAAGGCGGCCGGTGTCTTCGCGGTCTTCCAGAATGGTAGCTGGAACGCCGATCGTTGGCCCGTCCGCGCATTGATAATCAATGGCCGGAATGTTCTTGGCACCGCGATTAGTGGCGCAACCACGGCAAGTGGCGGCGGCGTCATCGACGCCGAAGCTCGTGCTGTAATAACAACATTGTTGAACGGATTGCGAACACTGGGCCTGTTCGCGTAGTACTCGGATGACCAAGCGGCCAGTTCCCCAGCGACCGTGTCTTGGCGGCAACACTCCTGCCCAATCGCAGCTTGCACGGGTATATTCGCTGCGTTAGAGCGTTTGGGCAGCTCTAGACATCTTACCGATCGAGAAGGGGAACGATATGCGCAATCTAGCCTTGGTTTTGGCTTTGGCCACCACGGCGCTTGCTGGGCCAGCACTGGCTCGTCCGGCGCAGGCTTGGTACGTCGGCGTCGATGCTGGCGCGATTTTGCCCGAGAACGAGCAGTTTCGGGTAACGACGACCACGGGTGTTGCTACCCCGAATGCTTTCAAGGTGAAGCTCGACACTGGCTATGATGTCGATGGTGTTATTGGATATGATTTCGGAGCGTTCCGCGCCGAATTCGAGGTCGGCTACAAGGAAAACAAGCTCAACCACATCACCGTCGGTGCTGGCGGGATCAGCGCTTTGCAGGCCGGCGGCACCGCTGGTCCTACCACGGGTGATTACTTCGCTTCTGGTAAGTCGCGCGTGCTGTCGTTCATGACCAATGGCTTGGTTGATTTCGGCAGCTCGCAGCTTGGCTCGGTCGGTGGCTTTGTCGGCGGCGGCGTGGGTGTCGCCCGTGTGAAGCAGAGCCAGTTCCTGATCCAGAACGCTAGCAATGCGTTCACCAATGACAGTGATACGCGTTTCGCTTGGCAGTTGCTGGCCGGCATCACCAAGCCGATCTCGCAGCATGTCGACCTTGGCCTGAAGTATCGCTTCTTCAACGTGCAGAATGTTCGCACGTTCGCGGTTACGGGCGAGGAACTCGACAGCCGTTTTCGCAGCCACAGCTTGCTGGTCAATCTGACCTATCGCTTCGGTGAGGACGCGCCACCGCCGGTGGCTCCGACACCCGCTCCAACGCCGGTCCCTGCTCCAACTCCGCTGCCGCCGTGCCCGCCTGCTGCGGTTACGCCAGGGCCGTTCCTGATCTTCTTCGATTGGGATCGTTCGGTAATTACGCCTGAAGCTGCGGCTATTCTCGACCGTGCTGCCGAGCAGTATGCATCCACGGGGCAGACCAGCGTCATGCTGGCTGGTTACGCCGACAAGTCGGGTAAGCCGGACTATAACATGGCACTGTCGCAGCGCCGTGCCGATGCGGCCAAGCGCTATATGGCTGGCAAGGGTATCGCCGACGGTGTGATCAGCACCGAAGCGTTCGGTGAAACCCATCCGCTGGTCGATACCGCCGATGGTGTCCGCGAGCCGCAGAACCGCCGCGTCGAGATCACCTTTGGTGGTGCTCCGGCTCCGCAGTCGAATGGTCCGTGCACACCGCAGTAAGACCTGATCTTCGAATGACGAAAGGCCGCCCGAAAGGGCGGCCTTTTTTCTGTGCTGCAGGGAAAGCTGATGTGGAGGTGGGTACGCGCACGATTTGCTGCCGACACGCCGTTGTGTACCGGTAGCCGATGTCGACCGGACAGCCTGCCGACCCGATTGCAAAGTCAAATTGATGATTAGCAGCGCCGCGAGCCGGCTCGCGCGGGTCCAGCTTAGATCGCGGGCAGCGCAATCGGTTGAAGATCGACGTTGCCAAGAAAGCTAAGCGGTCTGACGCTCACCAGCGAAGCGCGGACTTTTGCAGCGCGGTCGCGCGCGATCGGCGCGAGCTGGCCTTGCCGCACCGTCAATAGCTCACGGCCAATGGTCGCGGCCCCGTCGCAAAATGCCAGTTGCGCATCGAGCGTCGAATAGCTGTTGTAAGTCTTCGTGGTGTACTGGTCGAAGCTGGTTGTCGCACGCGCACCATCGTAACGCTTGAAATGCGCCAGCATAGTTGCCTGCGCACGCTCGATCTCTGGTCCGTGTTGCAACAAAATGCTATTATATAACTTTACGGTCGCCAAGAACGGCGAATACTGGCATTGCAGCGCCGCAATATTGAGCGCCGCGCGTAAATTCCAAATCGCGTTTGCATCGGCCTCAGCCGGCGTCATCGGACGCAGATTGACGCCGAAATCACTAAGCTTGCTGCTAGTAGCTTTGTTAATCGCAGGCTTGTGGCCGGCCGCATTACGTTTAACGGCAGCAACAGCCGGACTGCACGATACGGCAACCGCGAGCGTAACAATTATCAGGCGACGAAACATCGGCAATCCTCGTTGTGCCCTGTTGTGCCTGCCCCGACACTTGGTGAGACTGGATTTGAACTGGACAAAGTAGCCGTGGTCTAGCCGAGAATAGTCCCAAGCTGCATCGCCACCGACAT
This sequence comes from uncultured Sphingomonadaceae bacterium, assembly GCA_964247215.1. Taxonomy (GTDB): domain Bacteria; phylum Pseudomonadota; class Alphaproteobacteria; order Sphingomonadales; family Sphingomonadaceae; genus Polymorphobacter_B. The sequence continues at coordinate 9,551 of CAXTTR010000009.1, read as the reverse complement.
GTCGCCGTCTATCTTGAGTTTGCCCATCATGAACGCCATTTGGGCATTCTGCTTGCCGCTGGCGATCTCCATGAAATCGGCCATCGTCACTTTGACGGCGCAATCGACCGGCAAATCCTGGTTGTCGACAATCGCCGGCGTTGCGGTGTCGTCGATACGAACGACGCCGTCGCTGCCGAAATCAAATTTGACTGATTTCTTGAGCCCCGCGCTGGCACCGACACGCGTGCGCATCTGCTCGGTAATTTGTTCGAGGCTCATGCCGAAACTCCTATAGCCGATTGCTGCACTACTAACATCCGCGTCGCATAAAGGAAGGGCCGCCAACGTGGCGGCCCTTCCGATCGACGAAGTTCGTCGCTTACTTCTTGGTGGTCGTGGTGGTCGTGGTCGAGTTGGTTCCACCAGCAGCCATCGAGTCCGTCGCGGCCGGAGCGGTCGCGGTCGTGTCGGCGGCACCAGCGGCGGCCGGCGCAGTCGCGGTCGCATCGTTGGTCGTCGCGTCGGTTGCAGCCGGAGCCGTTGCCGTGGTCGTCGCGGCCGGCGCCGTTGCCGTTGTGTCGGTGGTCGTCGTCGCCGACGTGTCGGCAGCCTTCTTGTCACCGCAAGCGACAACGGCGAGCGCAACGCCGGCAACCAGCGCAACAGTCTTCAGCTTCATGGCAATATCACCCATTTTGAACTCCTTCTTTGGTTGTCTCGAGCGTGATAGCGGTGGTTTAGGTTGAGCCCTTATCCCCTAACCGAGGTAGACATTAGCAGAAATGTTGCGTCCCTCAAGCGGCTTTAATTGCGGGGCTGGCAGCGCTGCCAAGCTGCTGTAAAAAGCCTGGAAATGCGCGGTATAGCGCGTGATCAATCGCCGCGAGACCGGCCTCGATACCCAGTTGAGCCAAGCTGGTAACGCGATAATCGGGCAGACCGCAGGCAACAATGCCGTCGAAGTGCGCGAGATCGGGCTCAATATTGATCGAGAAACCGTGAAAACTGACCCAGCGACGCACCCGGATCCCAAGCGCCGCAACCTTGGCCTGATCGCCACCGGTATTGACCCAGACCCCGATGCGGTCAGGGACCGTGAAGGCGGTGAGACCGAAGATAGCTAACGTTCGCACGATCCAGTCTTCGAGCGCTGTAACAAAGCGGCGGAGATCGCGGCCGCGGGTGTCAAGGTCGAGCATGACATAGACAACCCGCTGGCCGGGGCCGTGGTAAGTATAGCGCCCGCCACGCCCGGTCGCGAACACCGGGAAATCGCCCGCGTCGAGAAGTTCCGCCGCATTCGCGCTGGTGCCGGCGGTGTACAGCGGCGGGTGCTCGACCAGCCAGATAAGCTCCGAGGCCGTCCCTGCCCGTATTGCTGCAACCCGCGCTTCCATTGCGGCGACCGCGTCCGGATAGCCAACCAACCCGGGCTCAACTCGCCATTCGGTCGAGCCGATCATAGCGATGCAGCGAAGGTCTGCACGTCGGCGAGGAATAGCTCGGGTTCCTCAAGGCTGGCGAAATGCCCGCCGCGCGGCATCGCCGTCCAATGCGTGACGTTGTAGCCGCGCTCGACCATCGACCGCGGCGGAAATGCCAGCAGGTCATGCGGAAAAGCCGCAATGCCGACCGGCACCTCGACGCGGCGGTCCACCGGCATCGAAAACCCGCCCTCTTGGAACATGCCCTTGTAGATCCACGTCGCCGTGCTGAAGCTGCGCGTCGTCAGATAGATCATGATGTTGGTCAGCAGCTGGTCCATGCTGAACGGCGGCTCGGCATTACTCGTGCCCTGAAGATCACTCCACCCGTTGAACTTCTCGACGAACCACGCCGCCACGCCCATCGGTGAATCCATCATCGCGAAGCCGAGGCTCTGCGGCTTGGTGCCCTGCAGCTGCAGGTAAGCAGTTTCGGTATTACGGACGTTCAGCGCCCATTGCAGCCAAGCGACGTCCTCGGGCGTTTCGGGGTGCATGTCGGCGCAGCGGAGGCCGAAACCGTTCAGGTGCAGCGCGGTGATCCGGCTCGAATCGAGCCCCATCCAGCCGCCGATGACGCTGCCCCAATCCCCACCTTGATAGATAAAGCGCTCGTAGCCGAGCGCGCCCATCAGCTGATCGTAGAGCCTCGCCACCGCGCGCGGGCCAAGCGGCCGCTTCGGCTTGTCGGACCACGCATACCCCGGCAATGACGGTGCGACGACGTGAAACGCAGGCAGCGCTGGATCGCCGGGATCAGCCAGGCGCTCGATAACAGCGTCAAACTCGAGCACCGACCCCGGCCAGCCGTGCGCGATCAGCAGCGGCCGGGCGTCAGCCCGCGGCGACCGCTGATGCACGCAGTGCAGTGAATAACCCGGTTCGACTTCGACCCGAACATGCTGCAGGCGGTTCAGACGTGCTACGGCTCCCGGCCAGTCGAACGCATCGAGCCAGTATTCACGTAGCTTTTCCATATAGCTGCGATTGGCCCCATACTCCCAGCCAGCATCGACCGGTTCCTCGAAAAACCGGAACGCCGCGACCCGCTCGCGCACCCACGCCGCCTCGGCTGACGCGACCGGGATCATGAACGGCACGCTCATGCCGCGATGCCGACTCGCGCCGCCGCCGTGATAAGGTCGCTAGCCTTTTCCGCGATCATGATCGTCGGCGCATTGGTGTTCCCTGAAACCAGGAACGGCATCACCGACGCGTCGATCACGTGCAGTCCACCGATGCCGCGTACGCGCAGATTACCGTCGACCACCGACGCGTCATCGGCTCCCATCCGGCACGTGCCGACCGGGTGATAGATCGTCTCGCTCCAGTCGCGCAGCTTGTCCAGCAGCATGTCATCGTCCTGAACCGCCGCGCCCGGCCAGATTTCGCGGCCGCGGTACGGATCGAACGCCAACGCTGCGCCGATGCGGCGCGCAATCTTGATCCCGGCCACCATCGCCCGCTCGTCTTCGGGTGCCGCAAGGTAGTTCGGATCGATCAGCGGCGGTGTCAGCGGATCGGCCGAGGCGAGCGCTATGCTGCCGCGGCTTTCGGGCCGAACCTGGCAGACGTGCATCTGATAACCATGCTCGGCCAGCATTTCTCCGCGTCCATGCGGTTCGCCCTTGTAAGGCATGAAGTGGATCTGGATGTCGGGCGCGACGAGCCCCTCGCGCGTTGACACGAACGCTCCCGACGGCGTCGCCATCGCCGCGCCCGAGCCGGTCTTGCCGAACTGCCATTGCAGCGCCGCCTGCAGCTTGCGGTACACCGGCTTGTTGGCATTCAACGTCACTTTCTGCGTGCACGACCACTGCACGATGACGTCGAGATGATCCTGCAGGTTCTGGCCCACCGCCGGGACGTCGCGGACGACCTCGATGCCGAGCGCGCGCATCGCCGGCGCCGGCCCCACCCCCGAAAGCATCAGCAGATGCGGCGAATTGATCGCGCCGCCGCTCAGGATCGTCTCGCGCCCGCGCACCGTCTCCTGCTGCCCGCCGCGCGTGTAGCGCACGCCGGTGGCGCTGCCGCCCACAAATGTCACTGCCTCGACCCGTACCCCGGTACGGATTTCGAGGTTGGGCCGCGACATTACCGGTGTCAGATAACCCCGCGCCGCAGACCAGCGGCTGCCGTTCTTGATTGTCGAGTCGTAATGCCCCGCACCCTCGAACTGCGGCCCATTGAAGTCGTCGGTGCGCGGGATGCCCGCCTCGACAGCGGCCGCGACGAATACTTCCGACAGCGGCAAGGGATGGCGGCGGTTCGAGGTGTGGAGCGGGCCACCCTCGCCGTGGTAGTCATCGCCGCCGCGCTCGCTGTGCTCGGCGCGCTTAAAATACGGCAGCACGTCGCTCCAGCCCCAGCCGGTGAGCCCGGTCTGCGCCCAGCGGTTATAGTCGCTGGCGTGGCCGCGAATATAAACCATACCGTTGATCGACGACGAGCCGCCGAGCACCCGGCCGCGCGGCCAATACAGCTTGCGGCCGTTCAGATGCTGCTGCGGCACCGTCCAGAACCCCCAGTCGAACGGGCTCGGCTTGTCGGGCGCGATAATGTTGGCGATGCCGGCGGGCATGTTGATCAGCATAGCACGGTCGTGCCCGCCCGCCTCGAGCAGCAGCACGCGCGTCGCCGGGTTTGCCGACAGCCGATTGGCGAGCACGCACCCGGCGCTGCCAGCGCCGACGATGATGAAATCATATGGCTCAGTCACACGCCCTCCCCAGAGCTTGGTTAAGCGCGACACTAGCCCCTTGCACCTTCACATCAAGCCCCGCCGCTGCCACATGAGTCTGATGAGCGACACCGAGCAAATGATCGCCGACGCGCCTTACGGCGAAGTCGAGACGCTGTCGCCGATGGTGCGCCGTGTGCTCGGGCGCAATCCGTCCCCGTTCACCTACACCGGAACCGGGACCTACATTGTCGGGCGCGGCACGGTCGCCGTCATCGACGCCGGCCCGAATGACCCCGCGCACGTTCAGGCGCTGATCGACGCCGTACGCGGCGAGACCGTCAGCCATATCGTTATCACGCATACGCACAACGACCATTCACCCGCCGCTGCGGCACTTAAGGCCGCAACTGGCGCGGCGATTGTCGGTTGCGCGCCGCTTGCGCTAAGCGACCTCGGACCACGCGCGGATGCCAGTTTCGACGCGAGCTACGCGCCCGATGCGGTGCTCGCCGATGGTGCGTCGATCACGGGTCCAGGCTGGACCCTCACGGCGTTACACACGCCGGGCCACACCTCCAATCACCTGAGCTTTATCTTTCCCGAACAGCGCGCGCTGTTCAGCGGCGATCACGTCATGGGCTGGTCGACCACCGTCGTTGCGCCACCCGATGGCAATATGACCGCCTATATGGCGAGCCTAGCCAAGCTGCTCGACCGCGACGACGGCGTCTATTACCCGACGCACGGCCCGGCAGTGACCGAGCCGCAGCGATTCGTGCGCGGGCTGCTGACGCACCGCCGCCAGCGTGAGACGCAGATCCTGACTGCATTGGCAGCCGGGCCCGCATCGATCAAGGACATGGTCGCTGCCATGTACGTCGGGGTCGACCCGCGACTGCACCCCGCCGCGGGCCTGTCGGTATCGGCGCATCTTATAGACTTGCATGCTCGTAGCCGCGTCATATGTAACGGCGATATGTGGCGGCTGGCGACGTAGGGACGGGGCATGGACGCACGACTGGCTAACGACCTGCGCGGGCTCGACCTGCGCGCCGAGATCGAGCGGCTGCGACGCGACCGCAACGCCGTTATCCTCGCGCATTATTATCAGGATCCGGTGCTGCAGGACCTCGCCGATTTTGTCGGCGACAGCCTCGACCTGTCGCGCAAGGCCGCCGATACACAGGCCGACGTCATCGCGTTCTGCGGCGTCCGCTTCATGGCCGAGGTCGCCAAAATCCTCAGCCCGCAGAAGACCGTCGTGCTACCCGATCTTGCCGCCGGCTGCAGTCTCGAGGACTCGTGTCCGCCCGCCGAGTTCGGCGCATTTCGCGCCGCGCATCCCGATCACATCAGCATGACTTACATTA
>CAXTTR010000009.1:0-4019 GCA_964247215.1 uncultured Sphingomonadaceae bacterium | reverse complement strand
CGGCAGCGGTTAAGGCGCACAGCGACATCATCGTCACCTCGTCGTCGGCCGAGAAGATCATTAACCAGCTGCCGCGCGACCAAAAAATCCTGTTCGCGCCCGACAAGCACCTCGGCGGCTATCTCAACCGTAAGACCGGGCGTGACATGCTGCTGTGGGACGGCAGCTGCATCGTCCACGAGGCGTTCTCCGAAACCGAGCTGCTCAAGCTGAAGGCGCAACATCCCGCCGCGCCCGTCGCCGCGCACCCCGAATGCCCGGCGCACATCCTCGACCATGCCGACATGGTCGGCTCGACCAGCGCCATCCTCGCGTTCGCGATGGGCTCGCCCGAGCCGACCATCATCGTCGCTACCGAGCCGCACATCATCCACCAGATGCAGATGTCCGCACCGGCCAAGCTGTTCATCGGCGCGCCCGGAGCCGACGGCAACTGCAACTGTAACAACTGCCCGTACATGGCGCTGAACACGCTCGAGAAACTGTACTTGTGCCTGCGCGACCTGACGCCCGAGATCGTCGTGCCCGAAGACATCCGGGTGAAGGCGCTGGTGCCGCTGAACCGCATGCTGACGATGGCAAGCGGGGTGTCAGACGCGCCGGTGACGGGTGATTGACAACTTCGACCTCGCCGCCTTTACTACCGCGACGTTAGCCGAAGATCTCGGCGAGCAGGGAGACATCACCTCCGCTGCCGTCATCCCCGCCGACGCGCGCTTGACCGCTGTCCTTGCCAGCCGCGATGCCGTCGTCGTTGCAGGGCTCAGCCTTGCCGCGGCGTTCTTCACCGCGCTCGACCCGCAAGCCATTGTCGCCGAACTGGTCGCAGACGGCACAGCGATACCCGCGGGCACCCCGCTGCTCCGCGTCTCAGGCAACGCCCGCGCGCTGCTTGCCGCCGAGCGGTCGGCGCTCAACACCATGCAGCATCTGACCGGCATCGCGACGCTGACCCGCGCTTATGTCGACGCGATCGCGGGCACCGGCGCGATCCTGCTCGACACCCGCAAGACACTGCCCGGGCTGCGCGCGCTCGAGAAATATGCGACGCGGATGGGCAGTGCGACCAATCACCGGATGCGGCTCGACGACGGCGTCATGATCAAGGACAATCACGTCGCGGTCGCGGGCGGCATCACGCGGGCGGTGAGCGCGGCGAAACGCGCCGGACTGCAGGGCATCGTCGTCGAGGTCGACCGGCTTGATCAGATCGAGCCGGCGCTCGCCGCTGGTGCCGACCGGCTGCTGCTCGACAACATGGACGTGGCGACGCTTCGCGCCGCAGTCGCGCTAATTGCCGGACGCGTACCGACCGAGGCGAGCGGCGGCGTCCGGCTCGGTACCATCCGCGCCATCGCCGAAACCGGCGTGACGTACATCTCGGTCGGGCGTATCACGCAGTCGGCTCCGGCAGCGGACATCGGAATGGATTATGCGTAAGCTGTTGTTTGCCTTGCTGATGGCGACCGGAACCGCAGCGCAGGCGGCGGACAGCTGCGCGATCCCGCCTAATTTGACGCCCGATCCTGCAGGCGCGCAGGAGGAGCAGCGCGTCCTGCCGGTGACCAAGCTGGTGCTCGCTTATTACTGGTGGCCCGAGCAGTGCCAGCGCCCCGACAGCGCCGCTACACCGGGGTGCCAGGCGCACTTTGGCTTCAAGGTGCACGGGCTTTGGCCCGACAGCGCCGGCAAGACCTATCCGCAATTCTGCAAGGCCCCGACTGCGCTCGACGTGGCGACGGTTCGGGCGAACTATTGCATGACGCCATCGACGTCGTTGCTGCAGCACGAGTGGGCGAAGCACGGCACCTGCCATTGGGCGGATGCGCCGACCTACTTCGCCTCGGCGCATGCGGTGGCGGACAAAATCAGCATGCCCGACGCGTCGGCGCTCCCTGCGGCGGGGCTGACCGTCGGGGCGCTACGTGACGCGGTAATCGCCGCGAATCCGACGCTGCCGCGCGATAGTCTATTTGTGGCGACTGACAGCAAGCAGCGGCTGACCGAGCTGCGGATCTGCCTGACGACGCGGTACGAGCCGGTCGCGTGCGAGAGCGGCGATATCGGTGCCGCCGACCGCGCCTCGCTCAAGGTGCGGGCGCGTTGAGCGTCAGTCCTATTTGACCGTCAGCATCGCAGTCTTCGGCAAGCACATCCGCGTTTCCGATGCGATCGTCGAGTTTGCCTGGTATTTCGCGACAAACGCATTCCAACCGGCATCATTCTTGTGCTCGGGCGCTTTGGCACCGCCAACGATGTGCATCGTCACGAACTCGTCCGCCGACGGTGTGGCTTTGCCGCCCACATACGACATCACCGACGCGCTGATAAACTGGTCGTTGGTCAGCCCTTTGGTCTTATACCAGTCGGCGTTGGCCTTCACCGCATCGGCAAACCCCGCTGCCGTGCCGCCCGGCTTAAGCTTGGAGACGCGCATGGTGACGAGCTGACCGTCGCAGGCCGGAGCGGCAATTGCGCCGGTGGCGGCGAGTAAGACGATCGGCAATAGCAAGCGGATCATGGCGGTTCCCCCGATGAAGCTGCGGGGCAACCTAAGCGCATTGCAGCCTGGTGCAAGCCGTTACCGAAACGATCGCCTTAGCCGCCGATCTTGACTTCCGCCACCTTGGCATTTGCCGTGCCCGGCTTGGCGTCCATCAGCTCGCGCAGGAACGCGCCCTTGTCGACGGTCAACGTCTTGGGGTCGGCGGCGCTCGAGCGCACCGACGGTTCGGCGCGCGGGTTGTTGTTGCCGACCGCGCCAGCCTTGTCGAGCAGCTGCTCCTCGGCGGGCGATTTCGGCGGAACTTTCGAACCGGGGCCGAACAGCGCTTCGACGGCTTGGCTCTGGCTGTCCTGACCGAGCGCGCGCGGCTGGCCGGGGCGCGGCGGCGTCAGCGAGTAATCGGGCGGCACGATCAGCGGCGCGGCGCGGCTGATCGCGAACTCGTCGGGGGCGTGGCGGTTCGACAGCTTGGTCTTGCCGTGGCTGCAGGCGGCGACCGCCGCGGCGGCGAGCAGGATGACGGCGGTACTGATGACGGCGGGCTTCACGGGCAACTCCTAAACCGGCTTGGCACTGGGCGCGAGCGCGGCGCGCAGCAGCAAGATTATGACGCCGACGGTGATAGCTGCATCGGAGACGTTAAAGACGTAGAAATGATGGTCGTGCCAGAAAACATGGAAAAAGTCGACGACATAGCCGTAGCGCACCCGGTCGACGATGTTGCCGAGCGCGCCGCCAAGCACCATGCCGAGCGCCGCGACATCGGTCCGGCTGACCTCGCGCGCGATCCACCACGCGACGCCGACCGCGATCGCCAGCGTCACCGCGACCAGCAGCCAGCGCTCGGTGTCACCGGCAGCGCGGAACAGTCCCATCGAGACGCCGCGGTTCTCGACCCACGTCAGGTTGAACACCGGCAGCAGCTCGACATATCCCCGCGTCCGCAGGTCGAGCACGCTGGTCACCCAGTATTTGCTGAGCTGGTCGAGAACAAAGACCAGCACGGCGATAGTGTAGCCGAGGCGCTTCACGCGGCAACCTCGGTCAGCGCGAGCACGTCGGCGCAGCGCGTACAAAGCTGGGTGGCGGGGGCGACATCGGGAAGATAGCGGCGGCAGCGCTCGCAGCGGGAGTGTAATGTCCGCGACACCTGTACTGACGCCATTGTCACGCGGTCGGCATCGAACACACCCGTAATGGCGTTTGCCGTAACCCGTATTGGCCGAGCTACAATGAAGACCTCGGCGAAGTCGTCGTCCGACAGATAGCGCCAGTCTTCGCCTTGCAAATCGATCCAGACCTGAGCTTCAAGGCTCGACCCGAGCGCCTTTTCACGCCGCAGCGGCTCGATGTACTCGTTAACTGCACGTCGCAACTCCCGCACCCGCTCCCACTGGTCTCCAAGCTCATTATCCCGCCACGCCGAATAATCCGCCCATTCCTCCAGATGCACGATCCCCGCCTCGGGAAAGCGCGTCCGCCACACCTCGTCGGCGGTAAACACCAGCACCGG
>CAXTTR010000008.1:0-20285 GCA_964247215.1 uncultured Sphingomonadaceae bacterium | reverse complement strand
CGCTTCGATCGCAGCGGGCGGCAGGAATGATGCCGTAAAGCTATTGCGGGCGAGCGTTGCAAGTTCGGCTTTGCCGAGCTTCCTGGCCTGCGCCACCGCGCGATAATTGTCGGCGATGTAGCCGCCGAAGTAGGCTGGATCGTCGGAGTTGACCGTCGCGCGCAAGCCGAGTTGCAGCATCCGGTCGATCGGGTGCTGATCGATACCGTCGACGACACACAGCTTGACGTTGGAGAGCGGGCAGACGGTCAGCGTCATACCACTTTGCACCAGCCGATCGACTAGCGTGTCGTCCTCGAGCGAGCGGTTGCCGTGATCGAGCCGGTCGACGTGGAGCAAGTCGAGCGCCTGCCAGACATATTCGGGCGGTCCTTCTTCACCGGCATGCGCGACGCGGCGCAAACCTTTGGCGGCAGCGGCGGCAAAGACGCGCGCAAACTTGGCGGGCGGGTTTCCGACCTCGCCTGAATCGAGCCCGACCGCCGCGATGCGGTCGAGCCACGGTTCGGCGGCACCCAACGTTTCGAAGGCTGCGGCCTCGCTCAGGTGGCGCAGAAAACACAGGATCAGCCGGCTGGTGATGCCATGCTTGATTTCCGCCTCGGCCATTGCCGACAGCAGGCCTTCGATCACCACCGCAAAGCCGATGCCGCGGGCAGTATGCGTCTGCGGATCGAACATCAGTTCGGCATGGACGACGCCGTCCGCCGCGGCGCGATCGAAGTACGCGGCGGCGAGGTCGTGAAAATCCTGCCGCGTCCGCAGCACCTCGGCACCGGCGTAATAGATGTCGAGAAAATCCTGCAGGTTGCCGAAATCGTAAGCCTCACGCACGTCTGCGACCGACTCATACGGGATCGCGATGCCGTTTCGCAGCGCGAACGCGAACATCTGCTCGGGCTCGAGGCTGCCCTCGATATGCAGATGCAGCTCGGCCTTGGGCAGCCGGATGATAAAGGCGTCGAGATCGGTCATCCGCCGACCACTAAGCGACGGCAGACACGTCGCCAAATACAATCAAATCGTCGCTGCATTGCCGAAATGAGGTACCCCGTTCATGGTAACGGATGATCATTGCTCGATTGGCCCTGTTGCTCGTTTTGGCTGCGAGCGGATGCTGTGTAGCGCAGGCAGCGGCACCGACGCTGCGAGTTCATCTGCTCGGCACCGGTGGCCCGGAGCTTGTGCCCGACCGCGCCGGCTATGCCACTTTGGTGGAGGCGCCCGGACTTCCTGATCGGCCCGGATTGATGCTGTTCGACAGTGGCCGCGGTGTGCTGCAGCGTCTGTACGAGCAACGGATCAACCCCAAGCGCGTAACGACGATTTTCCTGACGCACTTGCATAGCGATCACATTGCCGGTTTACCCGATCTATGGATGACGCCGTGGTTTCTGCTTGGTCGCATAGTGCCGCTGGAAATCTGGGGGCCGCCCGGCACGGTGGCGATGGTGGCGGGAATGCGGGCCATGTACGGGCACGACCTCGTTCATCGCCAGAATCGCTTCAATGCCGCCGGCGGCGTTGCGATCACCGTTCATGAGATCGGTCCGGGTTTCGCGCGTACCAGCGATGGCATCCTCGTGCGGGCCTTTGCGGCCGACCATGCCGATGGCGGTCCGGCGCTGAGTTACCGCATAGAACGGGCAAACCGGGTCGTAACGCTGTCCGGAGATACAACGCTGTGCGCCGGCCTGATCGCCGCGGCGCGGGGAGCTGACCTGCTGGTGCAGAACGTGATTGCGTTCAGTCCCCGGCTATCCGCTATGCCCGAGCTGCAGGACGTGCTGGCAAAGCTGACGACGCCCGAGCAGGCCGGTCATCTGATCCTCGACACCAAGCCGACGCTAACGGTCTTTTCGCATATCGTAAAGATAGGGCTGCCGGGCGACGCTGGCGATCGGGTTATTCTCGATCGGGTGCGGGCCACCGGCGAGCCAGGCCGGATCGCGATGGGCCATGACCGCGAGATCATCGAGATCGGCGCCGGTGTCACCGTGCTGCCGCCGCCGCCGCTGGCCGGGCTGCCCGAACTGGACAGCAAGTCGGCACCGTTCAGCTAGTCGGATGAGCGGCCATGCCCCGCCGGTCCCACGCGCATTCGCCCATGAGGTAGGTCCGGCTGACGGCGCGGTCGTCGCCGAGAATTTGCAACGCGAACAGCCGGTCGGCTAGGCTGGCCGCAGCGGTGCGGCGCGCCAGCAACGGTGTTGCGGCGCTGTCGAGAACGACGAAGTCAGCCTCCTGACCGGGTTCGAGGCTGCCCACCCGATCGGCGATGTGAAGCAGCGCGGCACTCCCTGCAGTGGCGAGGTAAAGCGCCCGGAACGGATCGATCGGGTAATCGCGGGCGACTGCCGCCTGGTAGGCGAGGCCGGCGGTGTGCAGCATCGAAAAGGTCGTGCCCGCGCCGATGTCGGTGCCGAGCCCGATCCGGACGCCGTGCCGGTCGGCTTGGCCGAAGTCGAAAAAACCCGAGCCGAGGAACAGGTTCGAGCTGGGACAGACGGCAATGCCTGCGCCGCACTGGGCCAGCCTCGCACTTGCCCGGTCGGAGAGGTGAACGCCGTGCGCGAACACCGAGCGCGGCCCGGCAAGCCCGAGGCGGTCGTAAACGTCGAGGTAATCGCGTGCTTCGGGAAAACGTTTGGTGACGGCAGCGCACTCGGAGCTATTCTCAGCCAAGTGCGTGTGCAGCAGCACCTCGGGGTGCTCGGCCAGCAGCAAGCCCGCCTCGTGAAGCTGCGCCGTCGACGAGGTCAGCGCGAAGCGCGGCGTCACCGCGTAGCCCAACCGCCCGCGCCCGCGCCAGCGGCGGATCAGCGCCTCGGTATCGCTTCGCGCCGACTGCGGCGTATCGGCGAGCCCCGGCGGCCCAAGGTCCATCAGCACCTTGCCCGAGACGATCCGCATCCGCCGGGCCAGCGCCGCCTCGAACAGCGCGTCGACCGAATGCGCATGGACGGTCGCGAACACCAGCGCGCTGGTCGTGCCGTGACGCAGCAGCTCATCGAGAAACGCCGCCGCAACCGCATCGGCATGCGCACGGCCGGCAAACGCCAGCTCGGCGGGAAAGATGTGCTTGTCGAGCCAGCCGAGCAGCTGCGCGCCGTGCGACGCGATGCGGTCCATCTGCGGATAGTGAATGTGCGCGTCGACGAAGCCCGGCACGATTAGGCCAGTCAGCGTTTCCACCGGCACTGTGGCGAAGCGTTCCGCCAAGCCGGAATAGGCACCCCGCGCGACGACGATGCCGTCCTCGACGACGAGCAACCCGTCGGGTTCATGACGGACCGCATCGGGATGGCGGTGCGGATCGTGCCTGACCGAGAGCAGTTCGCCCCGAAAGGCGGCAAGTGTCACGTGCGCTGCGACAGCGACAGCGCCGACAGCTGCAGCAGCTGCGCCAAGGTCGCGATGGCAATCACATCGGGCTCCTTGCCGCACACACCGGGGATGCCGATCGGCGAGGTCAGCCGCTGGCGTGCCTCGGCCGGAATGCCGTCGCGTTCGAGGCGGCCGAGAAAGCGCGTGCGCTTGGTAGCGGAGCCGATCAGGCCGACGAAGGCCAGCGGCTCGCGGTCGAGCGCGGCCAGGGTCAGCGCGTAATCGAGGCCGTGATCGTGCGTGAGGACGAGCACTGCCGCATCGACCGGAGCTTCTCGAACGCAGTCGGCAATCGACACCTCGGCGACGATCGTCACGCCATGGATCGTGGCGAGGGCAGGGCGTGTGTCGAACCATGCTAGCCGGAACGGCACGTTAGCAGCGTGGCGCACGATTGCCTGGCCGACGTGACCCGCTCCGAACAGATAGACCGGTCTCCGGCGCTGCCCGATCACCTCCGCAAAGCTTGCGCCCGCGCGCGGCAGTTCATCTCGCGCGGAAAGCCCGATCGTGACGTTCCTCTCGCTTATTCGACGGTCGATCCCCGCCATGGTCAGCGTCGAGACGAGAATGCGCTCTTCCGCAGCTTCCGAAAGCCAGCCGAGTGCGGCGGGGTCGACATGCTCGATCAGCAGCCGCACCCGGCCGCCGCAGCATTGGCCGAGCAGCGGGCCGAGCGGGTAATCCTGCACACGCCAGCTGCCCGCAGCATGCGCCAGTATAGCGCGCGCCTGCTCGACGGCGCGATATTCGAGCTGCCCGCCGCCGATCGTGCCGTTGAGCGCCTCGGCTGTGACCAGCATCCGGGTTCCGGCCCCGCGCGGCGCCGAGCCTTCGGTGGCGAGCACGCTGATCATTGCCGCGGGCCCGTGCGCGGCGGCTTCACGCAACCAGCGCAGCCATTCGCTCACGCGCTACGATGCCCGGTAATCGCCCGCAGGATCGACTCGGGCGTTGCAGGCGCATTGAGCTGCGGTAGGCGGCGCTGTTCGGGAGCAGTTGCCGCGACCGCCTGCGTCAGCGCTGAGAAGACCGAAATCGCGAGCATGAACGGCGGCTCGCCGACGGCCTTCGAGCGGTGGATTGTCGGTTCGACATTCTCGCCGTCCCACAGCGTAATGTTGAAACGGCGCGGGCGATCCGACGCCGTCGGCACCTTGTACGTCGCCGGCGAGTGCGTCAGCAGGCGGCCGTAGCTATCGAATACCAGCTCCTCGGTAGTCAGCCAGCCTTGCCCCTGAACGAAGCCCCCTTCGATCTGGCCGAGATCGATCAGCGAATTAAGCGACCGGCCGACGTCGTGGACGATGTCGACGGCGAGCACCTTATGCTCACCGGTCAGCGTGTCGATGACCACTTCCGACACCGCCGCCCCGTAAGCGAAGTAGTAGAATGGCCGCCCCTGGTGTACGGCGCGGTCGTAGGCGATGTCTGGCGTCGCGTAGAAACCCGTCGCCGACAGCGAGATGCGGCCGATATGCGCCTTGCGGCACAGGTCGGCGAATGACAGCTGCTTGGCTCCGGCGATGACGCCATCGGGGGTGAAATGCACGTCGCTTTCGGGGCATGCGAAGGTGCGTGACAGGAAGCCGGTCAGGCGCTCGCGGATCGTCGTTGCGGCATTGAACGCCGCCATGCCGTTGAGGTCCGCCCCTGCCGATGCCGCAGTCGCCGAGGTGTTAGGCACCTTGTCGGTCCGCGTCGCGGTAATCCGTACCTGCGCTACTGGCACGGCGAATACATCGGCAACAATTTGCGCCACCTTAATGTACAGCCCTTGCCCCATCTCGGTGCCGCCGTGATTGATCTGGATGCTGCCGTCGGCATAGACATGCACCAGCGCCCCGGCCTGATTGAGGTGGGTTGTGGTAAAGCTGATCCCGAACTTGACCGGCGTCAGCGCGATGCCCTTCTTCAGCACCATGTGGCAGGCGTTGAAAACGTCGATCTCGCGCCGCCGCTCGTCATAGCGCGCCGTCTCGCGCAACCGCGCGATGAGCTGCGGCGCGATATTGTCGGCGACGGTCATCCCGTAAGGCGTCACGTCGCGCCCCGGGCCGTACAGGTTGGCGAGGCGCACCGTGAGCGGATCGAGGCCGAGGCTTGCGGCGACGGCGTCGATCACCCGCTCGATCGCCAGCATGCCCTGTGGTCCGCCGAAGCCGCGGAACGCGGTATTAGAAACCGTGTGTGTCTTCAGCCGCTCGGAGACGATCTCAACGGCTGGCAGCCAGTAGCAGTTGTCGCTATGGAACATCGCGCGGTCGTTGATCGCCGGCGACAGATCGACGGTCGCCCCGCACCGCGACGCCAGCCGCAGCTTGAGCGCGAGGATATGGCCGTCATCGCCGAAGCCGACGTCATAGCCGACCTCGAAATCGTGGCGCTTGCCGGTCATCACCATGTCGTCGTCGCGGTCGCAGCGGAATTTGGCGGGCCGTCCGGTCTTGTCGGCGACCAGCGCCGCGGCCGCGGCGAACAGCGCCGCCTGCGTTTCCTTGCCGCCGAACGCGCCGCCCAAGCGCCGCACCTCGACAGTGATGTCGGCAGAGCTGCGCCCGAGCATATTGGCGACGAGATGCTGGATTTCGCTCGGATGCTGCGTCGAGCTCAGGATGTGCAGCTGCCCGTCTTCGCCCGGCGTCGCGATGGCAACCTGGCCCTCGAGGTAGAAGTGATCCTGACCGCCGATGTCAAGGCTGCCGGTCAGCCGTTGCGGGCTCGCGGCGAACGCCGCCGCCGCGTCACCGCGCGCCATCCGCTGTGTCGGCTCGATCAGCGATGCGGCGTCCCGCGCGGCTGTGATCGTCAGATGCGCGGGCAGCGGCTCGTAATCGATCCTGCCAAGCCGGGCCGCAGCACGCGCAGCGCGCTGGCTGGTTGCGGCAACGAGGAACACCGCTTGGCCGACGCTGGTGACTTCACCCTCGGCGAGCAGCCGATCATCGCCCGCGACCGGGCTGACGTCGTTGTTGCCGGGAATATCGGCGGCGGCGAATACCGCGACGACGCCGTCGGCGGCGCGAACGGCGCTGAGGTCCATCGAAACGAGATGCGCGTGCGCTTCGCTGCTTTGCCCGAAGGCGAGGTGCAGCAGCCGCACCGGTTCGGCCTCGTCGTCGGCGTAGCGCGCGGTGCCGTTAACGTGCAGATGCGCGCTGTCGTGCGGAGCCGAACGCTTGGTCCTGACCGGCCAGATCGGATCGCGCTCAGCCACTGGCTGCTTCCAACTCGAGCACCGAGGCGGGCTCGCCCTGCGATTGGAACCACATGCGGAGCAGCAGATTGGCCGCCGCTTCGAGCCGGTAAGCGGCCGAGCCGCGCACATCACTAAGCGGGGTGTAGTCGGCCCGCAACGCCGTCGCGGCTTGCTCGATCGTCTCGCGCGTGAACGGCTGCCCGGTCAGCGCCGCCTCGCAGCCGGTCGCGCGCTTCGGGGTCGCCGCCATGCCGCCGAACGCGACCCGCGCGGCGGTGATATACTCGTCGTGAACGGTTAACTGGAATGCGCCGCAGACTGCCGAGACGTCGCTGTCGAAGCGGCGCGACAGCTTGGAGATGTGTATGACGTGGTCGGGGCCGGGCCGCGGGATGTAAATGCTCTCGACGAACTCGCCGGTGTGCAGGTCCTGCTTGCCGTAGCCCAGGAAGAAGTCTTCGAGCGCAATCGTACGGCGGCCGCTGGCGCTCCGGAGCGCCAGCGTCGCACCGAGCGCGATCAACGCGGGCGGCCCGTCTCCGATCGGAGAGCCGTTGGCAATGTTGCCGCCGACCGTTCCCGCATTGCGCACCTGAAGACCCGCAAAGCGTCGCGTCAGTTCGCCGAGGTCGGGATGCAGGCGCGCGAATGCCGCATGAGCATCGGCATAGCGCACCCCGGCTCCGATTGTCAGACCGTCAGGCGTCTCAACGATCGTGTTCAGCGCGGCGATGTCGCTAGTAAAAATTAGCGTATCGATCGTGCGCAGGCCTTTGTTTACCCAAATGCCGACCTCGGTCGCGCCCGCGACGAGGCAGGCGTCGGGGTGAGCGGCAAGCAGTTCGGCAAGCGCGTCCGGCGTTTTCGGGGCGAACCAGCGGCGTTCACCGAAGCGGCCCGACACGGTTTCAGCGGTGGCCAGTCGCGTGAGAGCGGCGCTCACGACGCTGTCGTCACGCGGTGAATACTTAACGGCAGCGGCGGCAGCAAGTATCGGACCGTAACCGGTGCAGCGGCAAAGGTTGCCGGCGATCACGTCGGCGACCGGCAGCGCGTGGCCGCTCGCGCCGATGCAGCGGCCGTACAGCGACATGACGAAGCCCGGCGTGCAGAACCCGCATTGCGAGCTGCCGTTTGCCGCCATGCAGGCCTGTAGCGGATTGAGGCCGTCGCCTTCGTTCAAGCTCTCGACCGTTAACAGCGCCTTGCCGTCGAGCATCGGCAGGAACAAGATGCAGGCGTTGACCGCGCGCCAGTTCACCGCCTCGCCGGTAAGCTCGCCGACGAGGACCGTGCAGGCGCCGCAATCGCCTTCGGAGCAGCCCTCCTTGGTCCCGGTCCGGCCCATGCGGTAGCGCAGGTGGTCGAGCACCGTCGCGCTCGGATCGACGTTGGTGAGTTTGACGACCTCGCCGTCGAGGACGAAACGCACACCCACTTCAGCTGCCCCGGTAGGTCGAATAGGCATAAGGCGAGACCAGCAGCGGCACATGATAGTGACCGCTATTGTCGGCAATGCCGAAGCCGATGGTGATCAAGTCAAGGAACGGCGGCTCGGACAGCGCCACGCCGAGGCTGCGGAAGTAATCGGCAATATCGAATTCAAGGCGGTAGCGGCCGATCCCGACGGCGGGCAGGTCCGGGCAGCGGCCGTCTGCGTTCGTCTGCGCCGACAGCAGCAGCTTCCCCGCGCTCGTCAGCAATCGCAGCTCGACCTGCGCCGCGGGACGGCCATGCGCGGTATCGAGAACGTGCGTCGACAGGCTGCTCATCTGGCAGCTTCGTGCAACCGCCGCGGCCATTCGCCGACAAACTCGGCCTCGTCATAGGCGGGCAGTTCGGCCAGCAGCGCCTCGCGGTCGTCGAGGAACAGCTGGTTGGTGACGCCGTTGACCACCCGCGGCAGCGCCGCCTGCAGCCCCGACAACGCCGATGCCGACAGCCCCAGGCTGATCAGCGCCGAGTAATTGAACGCGAACAGCCCGTGCAGCATTGCCGCGTCATCATTTTGGCGCGGCAGCAGTTCGAACCCCGGCCCGAGGTACGGATGTCCGTCGATGACTGGATTGGCGCTGCCCGGCGCGGGCGTGAACCGGTCGCCCCAGCGCGCGATCCTGTCCGCCACCAGCCGCAGCTCGGGGCGCAAACCGGCATCGTTGACGAGTCCCGTCGACAGCACGAGGAAATCGAAATCGTGCAGCCCTTGCGGGGTTGTGACGCGCGCCTGATCGCTGGCCATTTCGACCGCCAGCCACGGCGCGCCCAGGTGCAAGGTGAAACCCGGCCACGCCGCCGCGCGCTCGAAGGTGTCGTTGGTCGGCGGCTGGCTGTGGCCGAGAAACGCCGTCATCACCGCATATTTGCCGGCGTCGTCGAGCGCCGGATAGCGCCCGGTAAAGCCGACGCGCTCCATGAAACGGATCGGGTTGATCCGCGGCATGGTCTTGCGGCGGAGGAACACATGCGCCTCGGCGACGCCTAAACGCAGCGCCGCATTGGCGTTGTCGAATGCCGACGCGCCGCCGCCAAGGATGCCGATGCGTTTGCCGGCGAGCGCCGCATAGTCGATCAGCTCGCTGGTATGCGCATAGAGGCGGCGCGGCAGCGCGTCGCCGATCATCGGCGGCACGTGCCATTCGCCGCCGCCCTGAATACCGGTGGCCATCACCACCTTGCGCGCCAGCAGCGGCGCTTGACCCGCCAGCTGCAGCCGGTGCCGGCCGTCGCCAAGCGGCTCGACCAGCTCCAGCCTGGTATCGTTGCGCACCGGCAACGCCAGCACGCGCCGGTACCAACGCAAATAGTCCATCCAGTCGCCGCGCGCGATGCGTTCGAGTGCGGCCCAGCCCGCTGCCCCATGCTGCGCTTCCCACCACGCCCGGTGGCTGAGCGCCGGGACACCGAAATCAATCGGGTTGAGCGACTTCGGCGTCCGCAGCGTCAACATTCGCGCGTAGGTGTTCCACGGCCCCTCGTCACCCGCCGGGTTCTCATCAATGACGAGAATGTTCGAGACGCGCTCGCGCAACAGCCCGAAGGCGGCCGCCAGCCCGCTCTGGCCGCCGCCGACGATGACGACGTCATAGACGTGCCCGTCCGGATGCACGCGCGGCCGCGTCCAGTCGGCCCCGCTAAAGCCGATCAGCACCAGCTGCCGCTTCAGCTCGGCTTCGAGCGAACGCAGGCCGATCGCATTGGGTGCGGTCATGACAAGTCCCCCAGCCGCAGTCGCACGATCTCGCCAATCTGCGCCAGTGCGGTCGCCATTTCGACATCGCGGGTGTTGTTCAGGCGGCGCTCCATCGCGGCAAGAATGCCCGCTTTGTCGGTCAGCCGCACGCAGATGATGAACGGAAAATCAAAGCGCTCGCGGTAAGCGGCGTTGAGCGCATGGAAGCGGTCGAACTCCGGCGGGGTTAGCCGGTCGAGCCCCGCAGCAGCTTGCTCGGCAGCCGACGCCTCGGTCAGCCTCCGGTTGATCGCCGCCTTGCCCGCCAGCTCGGGGTGCGCGCGGATCAGCGCCAATTGCTCGTCGGCGTTTGCGGCATGGACGACGGTCATCAGCCCCGCGTTGATATCGTCGAACGGCTGCAACCCGGCGGCACGCTCGACCACCCACGGCGAGTGTTCGAACAACGCGCCGTAGCGCTCGACGAAGTTCGCCTCGCTCAGTGTACCAATCGTTGCGGCCGTCACGACGCGTTGCCTTCGAGGCTGACGTGCGCCGAGACGACCTGCCAACCGTCGGCAAAGCGTACCCAGCTTTGGCTCTGGCGGCCCCGCTGTTCGCTGGTATCGCGGAAGAACTCAGCGTTGGTGGTAGCGAAGCTGTCGCCGTAAACGGTGATCGCGACATTGCCGAGCGTGCGCTGGGGCGAGCCGCCGCGGCCCCGCCGGAAGTCGCGGATGGCATCGCTGCCGTAGAGGACTTCACCAGCGCCGTAGCGGACCGTCGTCGGCGCGTCGTGGAACAGCGCGTCCATTGCCGCGACATCGTCGGCCATCAGCGCGCGCTCGTAAGCATTGAATGCCGCAGTCACCTCATCCAACAATACCGGGTCGTCAATGGTCATGCCGGATGGACCTCCCGCCAATGCCGGGCGATGTCGATGCGGCGCGCGATCCAGGCGTCACCGGACTGGATCACATGGTCGACGAAGCGGGCCAGCGCATGCGCCCGCCCGGGACGGCCGGCGATGCGCCCATGCAGCCCGACCGACAACATCCGACCGCCCTCGACGCGCAGCTGGTCGAAGCTGTCGCGCAGGTAACGATAGAATTGCTCACCGTCGGCGAAGCCGTTCAGCGCGACGAACTTCATATCGTTGGCATCAAGCGTGTACGGCACGATCAGCTGCACCTTCGCATGGCGGCGATCCCAATAGGGCAGGTCATCGGCGTAGCTGTCGGCATCGTACACGAAGCCGCCTTCCTCGGCGATCAGCCGCGCCGTATTCGGCGACGTACGGCCCTGATACCAGCCGAGCGGCCGGGTGCCGGTCAGCTGCGTGTGCAGCGCGACAGCTTCGGCGATGTGGTCGCGCTCAACCGCTTCGGGAACGTTCTGATAATCGATCCAGCGCAACCCGTGACTGGCGATCTCCCATTCCGCCGCGAGCATCGCCTCGACCGCTGGCCTGTTCCTCGCCAGCGCGGCGGCGACGCCGAACACCGTTACCGCCAGTTGGCGTTCGGTGAACAACCGGTGCAGCCTCCAGAATCCGGCGCGACTGCCGTATTCGTACAAGCTTTCCATCGCCATCGCGCGGCCGGGATGGCTCGCGGCACCCACCATTTCGGACAGGAAAGCCTCGGAGCCCGCGTCGCCGTGGAGGACGTTGTTCTCCGCGCCCTCCTCATAGTTGATCACGAACTGGACGGCGACGCGCGCGCCGCCGGGCCAGCGCGGATCGGGCGGCGCGGCTCCATAGCCAACCAGATCGCGAGGCTGTGTCATGCGTGCCATGACGCCAGTGCCGCCGTCACCGCTTCACCCGGCGGCAGCACGAAGCCTTCGGCGCGCAGGCAGGCTTCGAGCGCACTCAATGTTAGCAGCACCTTGTGCTTCATGGCATTGTAACCCATCGCGCCAATCCGCCAAATACGCCCCTGCAGCGGGCCAAAGGCGGTACCGATCTCGATCTCGAAATGCTCGCGCATCGCCGTCCTGATTCGCTCGCCGGCGATGCCATCGGGGATATACACGCCGGTGACGTTGGTCATGCGATGCGCATCGTCGCCGAACACGGTCAGCCCCATGGCGCGCAGCCCCGCGGTCATCGCCCGGCCAGCGGCAGCATGACGGGCGAAGCTTGCCGCCAGCCCTTCGCCGAGCACCAGCCGCGCGCATTCGCGGGCAGCGTAGAGCATCGAGGTCGCTTCGGTATGATGGTTGAGGCGCTTGTCCGACCAATAATCCATGATCATCGCGAGGTCGAAATAGTTCGACCCGATGCGCGTGCCCGGGCCGTCGGCGATGTCGCCGCGGCGGATGCCTTGCTCGACGTGGCGGCGCGCGAAGATGTGTTCGGCAGCGGCGTCGGAAATGGTGATCGGGGCCGAGCCCGATGGACCGCCGAGGCACTTCTGCAGTCCGCAGGTGACCACATCTATGCCCCAGCGGTCGGTGGCGATCTCCGTGCCGCCGATGGTCGCCGTCGCATCGACATAGCTCAGCGCTCCGGCCGCGCGGCAGAGTGCACCCAGGCCCTCTAGCGGTTGCGCCATTGTCGTCGAGGTATCCCCGTGGACTGCGGCGACGAACTTGGGGTCGACGCGCTCGATTGCAGCGGCCACCGCGGCCATGTCGACGACCTCTCCCCAAGGGGCGTCGACCGTCTCGACGACCGCGCCGATCCGCCCGAGAATTTCGATCAGCAGCAAGCCGAAGCGGCCGAAGTTGAGGACCAGCACCTTGTCGCCGGGCACGACGAGGCTAATCAGCGCCGCCTCGATTGCGGCGCGCGCGGTGCCGTCGATCAGCATCGTCCAGTGATTAGCCGTGCCGAATACCGGGCGGTACAGCGCCATGACCTGGTTCATATAGCCGGTCATCTCGGGGTCAAACTGGCCGAGCAAGTCCGCCGACATCGCCCGCAGCACGCGCGGATGCGCGTTGACCGGTCCCGGCCCCATCAGCAGGCGCTGCGGCGGATCGATCTCACCGAACAGCGGCGGGTCAAGCCTGGTCAAATGCTGCTTCCAGCCGGTCGATGAAGCCGAGCATCACCTGCAATGCGGCCTCGGCATCGGCCGCATCGACATGCTCGGCGGGATTATGGCTGATGCCGCCCCGGCAGCGGATAAACAGCATCGCGGCCGGGCACAGCGCGCTCATCACCATCGCATCATGGCCGGCCCCCGACACCAGCCGCCGGACCGGCTGTCCGGCGGCCGCAGTGGCCGCATCGAGCATCTCCATTAGTGCTGGATCACACGGGCTGGCGGGCAAGTCGTGGATAGGCTCGACGATCAGTCCGAGTTCGCGGACACCCGCAATTTTGGTCATCCTGTGCAGAATAGCGCGTGCAGCAGCGTCGCGGCGAAGCGGATCGCCGGCGCGGATATCGAGTGTAAAGCGGACCTCGCCGGGAATCACGTTAGCCGCACCGGGCAGTGCCTCGATACGGCCCACGGTGGCGACGAGAACCGCGGGGCCGGCCAGCGCGATAGTTTCGACGGCCAGCACCATTTCAGCTGCCCCGGTGAGCGCATCGCGACGCAGTTGCATCGACGTTGTTCCGGCGTGACCCGCCCGGCCCGTAACCTGCACGCGGTAGCGGAGCTGCGCGGCGATGCCGGTGACGGTGCCGACCGCTAGCCCTTCCGCTTCAAGCAGCGGACCTTGCTCGATATGCGCTTCGAGATAGGCGAGGGTCGTGGCGGGCTGCCGTCGTGCAGCATGGTATCGGGCAACGCCAAGGCCATCGCGGGAAAGGATTGCGACACCCGACATCACATTGCTGTATTCAGCTTCGAACCTGCTGAGCGCGTCAGCCAGCGAAACGCCGTCGCCGTCGCTGATCTCGCCCAGCTCGGCATCGAGCGTACCCGCGACCGCCCGGCTGCTGAGCATGGCAGCGGGAAAGCGTGAGCCTTCCTCATCGCCGAACCCATACACCTCGATTGCGAACGGCACGCGCCGCCCTTCAGCGTGGAGCGCGGCGACGCATTCGACACCGAGCAGCACCCCGAGCGGCCCGTCATAGTTGCCGCCGTCGCGGACGCTGTCGAGGTGGCTGCCGATGATCAGCGACGGTGCGCCGGGCTGCGTGCCGTCGTAGCGGCCGACGAGGTTGGCGGCGGGGTCGAGTTCGACCCGCATGCCGGCTTCTGTCATCCATGCCCCGACCCGGTCGACCGCGGCACGGTGAGCCGGGGTGAGATAGCCGCGGTACAGCCCGCCCGCCATGCCGCTGAACGGCGCGCCGCCGAGCGTATCGCAGCGCGCTACGGCGCGCGCGCCGCCGGACACAGCCGCGCTTACCACGCTGCGACCACGCCATCGCTGCGCGGGTCGGTGGCCCCTTCGAGCCGCCCGTCGGGGTGACGCACGATTGCGCCCGCATGACCCATCATAACGCTATGCGGCGCGACCCGCTCGACGTGGTGCCCGGCGGCAGCGAGCGCGGCATACAGATCGTCGGGAAAGCCGTCCTCGATCTTGAGGCTGCTGCTCGCATCGCCCCAGGTGCGCCCGAGCAACCAGCGCGGCGCGCTGATCGCCGCCTGCAGGTCGACGCCGTAGCGGGCATAGCGCGTGAATAGCGCCGCCTGCGTCTGCGGCTGGCCCTCGCCGCCCATCGTGCCGTACGCCATGATCCGTCCGTTATCGAAGCGCGCCAGCGCGGGATTGAGCGTGTGGAACGGCTTGCGCCCCGGCTTGAGCGCGTTCCAGCCGGTCTCAGCGAGGCGGAACGAGCTGCCGCGGTTCTGCCAGGCAATGCCTGTCCGCGGCAGCACCAGCCCCGAGCCGAACTCGAAATAGGTCGACTGGATCGCGCTGACGACGCGCCCTTCGGCATCGCCGGCCCCGAACCAGCAGGTGTCGCCCCATTGCGGCGGCTGCGGCCACGGCAGCGCGCGCTGCGGGTTGATGCACGCGGCCAGCGCAGCGAGTGCACTGCCGTCGTCGAGCAGAGCTTGCGGGTCGACGCCGCCAGAATCATCGCAGTAGCGGTCACGCCAGAGAAACGCCTGTTTGGTCGCCTCGACGAGCCGGTGAATATGGGCAAAGTTCTCGCCCTCGGCGGCCGCGAGCCGGTCGAACAGCGCGAGGATAAGCAGCGAGGCAATGCCTTGCGTCGGAAGGCTGCTGTTATACAGCTGCGCGCCGTCGATCCGCACCTGCAACGGCGCAGGCTGTGTCGCTTGATGTGCCACAAGGTCGGAGGCCGCAACCGGGCTGCCCAGCGCAGCCAGGTCTGCCGCAATCGATGCAGCGAGTTCACCTTGGTAAAAGTCGTCGAGGCCGTTCGCGGCAAGTTTGCGCAAAGCCTGCGCCAGCAGCGGCTGGCGCAGCAGATCGCCTTCGCGCAACGGGCAACCTTTCGGTTCGAACACCGCGGCATAGGCCCCGGGCTGGCTTCGCAGCACTGCCCCGTGCGCCGCTGCAACCGCCGCCCCGCCAGCGGTCACGGCGACACCCGCTTCGGCATGGTGGACCGCGTCGCGCAACAAGCGCTCGAGCGGCAGCTTCCCGCCAACTTGCGCGAGCGCCGTCGCCCAGCCTGAAATCGTGCCCGCGACCGTGTTCGCCGCCAGCGGCCCGCGCATCGGCACGGCACTCAGCCCGGCGTACAGCGCCAAGTCGGCTTTCGCCGCCGCGGCCCCGCAACCGTGGACTGCGTGGACACGCCCGTCGGGCTCGGCAATCAGCCAGAAGCCGTCGCCGCCGATGCCGGTCATGTGCGGATAGACGACTGCCAGCGCTGCCGCTGCCGCGACCGCCGCCTCGACCGCATTGCCGCCGTCGCGCAGCACCGACACTCCGGCCTCGGACGCCAGCCGATGCGGCGCGGTAACCATGCCCTGCGAGCCGTGGACAGTGGCGAGCGCCATCGGTCAGCCTCGCCGAATAGCTGAAGCGCGTCTCATGCGCCCGCGCTCATCCAGACGAAGCGCACGACGAACAGCGCTGCGAGCAGGTACAGAAACCAGTCCCCCCGCCTTGCGGTCCCGCGCAGCAGCTTGAGCACCGCATGCGCGGTGATTCCGAACGCCAGGCCATTGGCGATCGAAAAGGTAAACGGGATTATCGCCACTGTCAGGAACGCCGGGATTGCTGCCATCGGGTCCTCCCACGCGATCTCGGTCAGCGGCAGCAGCATCAGCCCGCCGACAATGATCAGCGCCGGTGCGGTCGCCGCCAGCGGCACGATCTGCGCGTACGGCGCGACGAACATGGTGAGCAGGAACAGCCCGCCGGTGACGATCGCGGTCAGCCCGGTGCGCCCGCCCGCCTGCACCCCGGCGGCGCTCTCGACATAGCTGGTGACGGTGCTGGTCCCGGCGAACGACCCGACGATCGTCGCGGTCGCGTCGGCCAGCAGAATGCGATTGAGGCCGGGGATGCGCCCGGTCTCGTCCATCAGCCCGGCGCGTTTGGTGACCGCGACGAGCGTGCCGATGTTGTCGAACAGATCGACGAACAGGAAGACGAACAGGATCTCGATCAGCCCGAGGCCGTGGCCGCCGGTCAGGCCGAAGACGCCGCGCAGGTCGAGCTTGAACGCTGTGCCTGTCAGCGCCGAGAGGCCGTACGGTTCGGGCTTGACGGAAACCTGTCCGAACAGCCACGCGACCAGCGTCGTGACCACTACCCCGATCAGCATCGCGCCGCGCACCTTCCAGACGCTGAGCGCGCCGATCAGCAGCAGGCCGAACAGCGCCAGCACCGCACCGGGGGTCTTGAGGTCGCCCAGCGCCACGAACGTCGCCGGATTGGCGACGACGATGCCGGCATTCTTCAACCCGATGAAGCCGATAAACAGTCCGATGCCGCCCGCCACCGCAGCGAACAGGTGCATCGGGATCGCGGCGACGATCAGTTGGCGCACCCCGGTCAAGGTCAGGATCAGGAACGCCACGCCTGAAATCAGCACGCAGCCGAGCGCCACCGGCCACGGCACCCCCATCTGCTGGACGACAGTGAAGCTGAAATAGGCATTGAGGCCCATTCCCGGCGCGAGCGCCAGCGGCGTATTGGCGACGAAGCCCATCAGGATCGAACCGAACGCCGCGGCAAAACAGGTCGCAGCGGCGACCGAGGCGACCGGCATCCCCGCTTGCCCCAGGATCGCCGGGTTGACGAGGACGATATAGGCCATCGTCAAGAACGTCGTGAATCCGGCGAGAACCTCGGTTCGCGCCGTTGTGCCGCGCGCGGATAGGGCGAAATAGCGGTCAAGCGCGCTTGGCCGCAACAAGGTGTCCACCGTCATTATTCCGTGTCCCCCTGCGGTGCCGAGACACCGATCACGCCGCGCGCCTCCAGCATCGCGGCGAAGCGGAACAGCGTCGCTTCACCACCGTGCCTGCCGATCAGCTGCAAGCCAAGCGGCAACCGGCCAGGCCGGAGCAGCGGGACCGCTAGCGACGGCAGCCCGGCAAAGCTGACCGGCTGCGTGTGAATGCCGAGATCGGCGCGCGCCGGGCGGAGTGCGCCATCAATCATAATGCGCGGGTCGTCGATCAGCGGCGCGACACACGGCGCGGCGGGCGCGAGCAGCACGTCGTAAGCGCTAATCAGTCCTGCCACGGCCGTCCGGAAGTTTTGGCGAAAAGCCTGCGCCGCGTGGTAGACTTCACGCGGCAGCAGCGCTCCCGCGAGCAACCGGTCGCGCGTCGCGGGATCGAATGCCATCGCCTCGCGCCTGAGTGCTGCAAGGTGCAGCGTGCCGCCCTCAAATGCCGTGATCAGAAACGCCGCGGACCGCGCGCGCGACACATCCGGCAAATCGAGCACCGGCGCATTGGGCGCAATTAGAGCCATTGCGGCAAGCTGCTCGGGGTCGGCATTGTCACGGAACCGCCCCCCGAGCTGCGCTATCTGGAGGTCCGGCCCGCGGCTGTCCGCAACCGGAGTTCCGCTCAGCACTTCCCAGACACAGCGCAAGTCCGCCACCGACCGCGCGAACGGTCCGGCATCGTCGAGGCTGTGAGCCAGCGGAAACACGCCGTCCATAGGCAGGCTGCCGTGCGTCGGTTTCAGTCCGTAAACACCCGTCAAGCTCGCCGGGACCCGGATCGAGCCGTTGGTATCTGACCCGAGCGAGAACGGCAGCAGCCGCGCCGCGACTATCGCCGCCGAGCCGCCCGACGACCCTCCGGCAAGACGCTCGAGATCGTGCGGATTGCGCGTCGTGCCATGCCGCGCGTTGATCGTGGCGAAGCCATAAGCGAACTCGTCCATGTTGAGCGTCGCGACGAGCACTGCTCCGGCATCACGCAGGCGCCGGATCGCCCCGGCATCCGTCTGCGCCGGCGGTGCATCAGCGTATAGACTCGAACCTGCTGTCGTCGGTAAGCCGGCAACGTCGAAGAGGTCCTTAACGCCGTAGGGCACACCTGCCAGCGGTCCCGGATCGATGCCCCTGACGATTGCTGAGTCGACGAGTGCCGCCTCGTGCCGGGCACGGTCGGCAAGCACACGGGTGACGGCGGCAAGGTCGTAATTGCGCGCACTAATCGCAACAAGGCAGTCCTCGACAACCTGCAATGCTGTACAACGGCCGGCTCGCACGGCACTGGCGATCCCGAGCGCGTTTTTCAAGAATTGCCCGACCGTTTACCGAGCAGGATGTCGGCATGGCTATCGAGCAAAGCCAGGTTCGCGACGATGCCCCGCATGCAGACGTCAAGGACAGGCAGGTTAAGCGCGGCCGCTGCCACGGTAATCTCATCTATCGTGCGGGGTAGCAACGGCAGCGCTGTCTCTATGTTGTTCACAGCGCGACTATGCTCGAAGCCGGTAATCCGATCTAATAGAATGATCAGGAGGCACCGTGCTAGAAATGCGCGCACTTAACCCGGGCTCGATAGCGCTGCGATCGGGGTACAAAGTGCGGGGCCATCGGAGTACAGCTTCCGGGTCGGCGATGCCACGAGGTATGCTGAGGGCTTGGCGGCGCGCTCCGGCACCGTCGCGCGCTTGCGACGCCGCGTCCAGTGATGCACGTGCACTCGCATAACGTAGAGGGCAATCGGCAACGTTCAAACGCACCCTCGAACTGGTAATTGCCTCACAGAAGAATGAGGACAACACAGTTCTCACTTTTGCCCAGAGTTGGTGCACCCGGAGAGATTCGAACCCCCGACCCCTGCCTTCGGAGGGCAGTGCTCTATCCAGCTGAGCTACGGGTGCAGTGCGAGTGCTTTAGCCTAGCATCAAGCCGAATGCCAGCCCTGGCACTGCGCGGCGTGTGTTCCTCGACTGCCATCGCGCTGTCTTGCGGCAGCATCAGCGCGCGGCCGGTATCGGTGTATATGGCACGAAGTTCCCAAGCCCGCAGCTGGCACCGATGCGGGGACCGCCCCCGCTGTTATTGATGACGGTTATGATGTCGACGTTGCACAGCTCGCTAAGCGAGGTGGCGTAGCTAAAGGCGCGCTCGAAGCCGAGGTTCGGGCAGGCGTAGGGCAGCGTGTTGCGCAACACGGTGCGGTCGCGCAGGATGAAGTCGATCGTGCGGTCGTCGACAACGCGGGTCTCGCGGATCTGACTGAGCTGGACGCAGTTGCGGCCGGACGCTGGTTTTATGGGCGAGGCGGGACTGGACGGCACCGCGGACTGGGCGGTGACGGCGGGAACACGGCGGCTGTTGTCGGCAGTGCATCCGCTGAGCAGGGCCACTCCGGCGGCAAGGCTGATCGTCACGATACGGTTCATAACTTATCCCTCAATCGAAGACACGCGACGCCACTGCCCAACGGCGGTCATTAGCTCGCGAGTTAACCGATGCCAGTCTAATCTCCGTCAGATGCTGTACGTTGGTTTAACGCTGCCAGCGTCGTTTAGCCCTCGTTTAATACCGGCTGCGGCGTCTTGGTTGCAAAGCTGCAGAGGGCGGCGACGACACAACGCCAGCACTCGGGCCGCCGCGCCAGGCAGGTGTAGCGCCCGTGCAGGATGAGGAGGTGATGCGCGGGTCTGGCGTAAGCCGGCGGGATCACCGCCATCAACGCGTCCTCGACGGCGCGCGGCGTCTTGCCGGGGGCCAGCCCGGTACGGTTGGCGACGCGGAAAACATGCGTGTCGACGGCGCAGGTCGCTTGGCCGAAAATTTCGTTGAGCACGACATTGGCGGTCTTGCGGCCGACGCCGGGCAGCGCTTCGAGCGCGGCGCGGTCGCCCGGCACTTCGCCGCCATGCCGTTCGACCAGTGCGGCGCTCAGCGCGATGACATTGCGCGCTTTGGTATTGAACAGCCCGATGCTGCGAATGTGGTCGCGCAGAGCCTCTTCGCCAAGCGCCAGCATCGCGGCGGGGTTGTCGACAGTCTCGAACAGCTTGGCGGTGCCGGAGTTGACGCTGGCGTCGGTCGCCTGCGCCGATAGCACGACCGCGACGAGCAGCGTGTAGGCATTGCTGTACGCCAGCTCGGTCTCGGGTGCCGGGATCGCGACGCTGAGGCGCTCGAAGAGAGTCAGGGTCTGCTGCGGCGTCATGCCCCGCAGTTGTGGCGGCGGGGCGGGTGCA
>CAXTTR010000007.1:0-20500 GCA_964247215.1 uncultured Sphingomonadaceae bacterium | reverse complement strand
GTCATTGTTGAGCACCGCGGCGACTTCCCAGCCGCGCGCCTTGGCGGTCGCGGCGAGCAGCTGACCGCCCCACAGCCCCTGTTCCTCACCCGAATTTAGCGAATAGACAATCGTCGCTGGAAACATCTGTTTGCTGAGCAGCCGCGCTGCTTCGATAACGAGCGCACTGCCCGAACCGTCGTCGTTAGCACCCGGTGCGTCGCCGACGCCGTCGAGCGCGTCGCTGTTGCGGCTGTCGATGTGCGCCATGATGACGACGACGCGGCCTGGATCCGACGTGCCGCGCTGGACCGCGACGACATCTTCGACGCGCACGCCGTTTGGCGCACGGGGGCCGCTGAACCGGTCGCCAATGGACTCGATGGTCAGGCATTGGCCGCAGCCGGCGCTAATCCTGGCGAAACGCGCCGCGGCCCAGCGCCGCGCCGCGCCGATGCCGCGCTTGGGATCTGTCGTTGTCGAAGTCGTCGCGCGCGTGCCGAAGCCGACGAGCGCGGTAATCGTCGCACGCTGGTCGGCCTGATTGGGCACCGGCAGCGGCCCGGCGGCCAGCAGCAGCGCGGTCAGGGGCAGGGCGGCGAAGACTGAAAGCGCACGGTTCATCGCGGCAATCTGCAGCGCTTCGGGGACCGGCGCAAGCCGCCGCCCGTTGACGGCACGGCGGCAAAGCTTAGGGATGCGCGCGTGAACCTTACCAACCCGCTCGCGACTGCCGGTGCCGCTACGGAAAGCGATGCGGCGGCCGTGCTGATCGACGCCGATCCGCATGATGCGCGCGCGTTGCGAACCGCATTCGGCTGCTTTGCGACTGGCGTGACCATTGTCAGCGGTTGCGCCGCCGATGGCGCGCGCGTCGGGCTGACCGCGAACAGCCTGACCTCGGTGTCGCTCGCGCCGCCGCTGCTGCTGTTCTGCCCGGCCCGTTCGGCGTCGGCACTGCCGGCGCTACGGGCGAGCGGCCGCTTCGTCATCAACGTGCTGACGACCGACGCCGAGCACGTCGCGACGCGCTTCAGCAAGCGCGGTATCGACCGCTTCGCCGAGGCGGCTTGGGAGGAGTGGGACGGCTTGCCGGTGCTGGCGAATGCGATGGCGAGCTTCGTCTGCGCGCTCCACGCCGAACATGATGGCGGCGACCACGCGATCATTGTCGGCCGGGTCGAAAAGCTGCGCTATCGCACCGCGCCCGACCCGCTGCTGTATTTTCAGGGCCGCTACCGCCAGGTCCATGTCCCGCACTGACGCGGCGCTCGCGAGTGCGATGCTAAGCCCAGGGAACGCTCGCGGCGAGGTTGCCGATACTGGCGCGAGCGTCATCGCCGCGGATGAAACCGCAGTACTGGCGAGCGGCGGGCGGATCAGCTTTGGCGGTTTCCTGCTGCGACTAATGGCGCGGCTACCGTTCCTGTTCATCGCCGGACGGCTGTACGGTGCGGCGAACGTCGGGCGCTTCGCTTATGCCATCATGATCGTCGAGCTGACCGCGATGCTGGCCACATTAGGCCTGCGTCGCGGCCTCGCCGAGCAGCTGGCGCGGGCTGAGCGTGCCGACACGCACGTCGTTGCCGATGCGTTGCTGCTAGCGTGGCTGGGGGCAGCACTCGGTGCGGCGGTGCTGATCGTGCTGCCAGCCATCGTGTTTCCGTCAACCGCAGTGTCTGGATTCGACCGCTTCTTCCCGCTGATCGCGCTCGCCATCGTGGCGTCCGAAGTCAGCCTCGCCGCGCTGGCGTTCCGGCATGATATTGCCGCACAGGTTAGGGCGCGCTCGGTGGTCGAGCCGTGGACGCTGACGATCGTCGCCGCTGTGCTCGGCTTCACTGGGCTCAAGCTTGACGGGCTGCTGATCGCCTATGTCGTTTCGATGCTCGCGGCGATGACGGCGTCGTTGATTCCGTTCGCGCGCAGCTTCGGCTGGGCGCGCGGCTGGCGGCCGCACCCAGGTCGCATGGCGGCGATGGCGCGGGCGAACGTGCCGCTCGCCGGGGCCGATGCCGCTGACTGGGGCTCCCGGCGGCTCGATATCTTTATTCTCGGCCGGTTCGCCAGCGCCGAGGTTATCGGCATTTATTTCGTCGCACAGAATATCGCTTCGCTGCCTGCCAAGCTGCGCAACAGCTTCGACCCGATCCTCGCGCCCCTGCTTACCACCAATCTCGCGCGCGGCGATCGTAAGACCGCGGCGGGGCACATCGCACAGGTGGCCTTTTGGGTCGTCGCGGCGCAGCTCGGCACGGTGCTTGCGCTAGGCGTGCCCGCGCGCGCTGCGATGGGGCTGTTCGGCCCGGCGTTCGCGCAGGGCGCGCTGGTGCTCGTGCTGCTGCTCACCGTTGAGCTGCTGGCGACGCAGGCAGCCATTGCGGAGGCTGCGCTGATCTACGTCAAGCGCAACGCCAATCTCGCCTGGTCGGTCGGGGGTATCGTCGTCCAGGTTGGCGTGACGCTGTTGTTCGTCCAGCGCTTTGGCGGCGTCGCGGCGGCGGGCGGACTGGCTGTCGCGTCGCTATTCATCTCGGTCGGCAAGGCACGCCTATTGCGGCGTGAACTCGCTGCACCGGTCAGCGGCTGGCGGCTGACGCTGGTGCTGGCCGCTGTCCCTGCATTCGCCATCGGACTGCTCGTCCAGCGCCTGCCCGAGTGGGCGCAGCTTGGTATCGGCATGTGGGTGGTCCTGGCGGCCTATTGTGCGGCGGCGTGGCTATGGTCGTTCCGCGGTGCCGACCGCGAACTGTTCAAACAGCGGCGAGGCTGATCGATGGCCGATAACGCACCCCCGCACCCGCAGGCGTTCGATGCGACACCCGACCCGAGTGTCGTCAAGCCGCCCCGTCCACGCGATGCCGCGACGCTGCTGATCGTCCGCCGCGACGGTATTGCTCCGCGCGTGCTGATGGGGCGGCGCAGCGGCGGGCACGCGTTCATGCCGAACAAATGGGTTTTCCCCGGGGGGCGCATCCACGCCAGCGACTTCCGTGTACCAGTCGTGCGCGAGCTAAGCGAAGCAACTGCCGCCGCGCTGGCGCGAACAACAAGTCCTAGCCGGGCGCGCGCCATCGCGCTTGCCGCTATACGCGAAACCTTCGAGGAAACCGGCTTGCGCCTTGCCCAGCCCGCGCCGCCGCTGCGCAGCCGCGGCGAGTGGGGCGCGTTTCTCGCTAGCGGTGCGCGCCCGGACCTCGGCGCGCTTGACTTCGTCGCGCGCGCGATCACGCCGCCGGCGCGCAGCCGGCGGTTCGATGCGCGCTTCTTCGTCGCGGACGCGAGCGCGCTCATGTCGCTCGACCCCGGCAGCGGCTCGGGTGAACTCGACGAGCTGGCATGGTTCGACTGGGACTCGGCGGGCGCGCTCGACCTGCCGTCGATCACGCGCGCAGTTCTGCATGAGGTAGCACTGCGGCTGGAGCAGCCCGGACGGGCGGTGCCGTTTCACCGCTTCATTCGGGGAGAACATCGGTTGGGGGTAGTTTAGGTTAGCGTCAGTTCGACGGCGGCTCCGGCGCGTCTTGCGGCGGTTCGCGCTGACCGCGGCTCAGCTCTCGCACCGCCGCAGCCGCATCCCCCACGCCCTGCACGACATCCCCCACCACGCTCGCCGCGTCGCTCAGCCCCGGTCCGCCGATTGCGTCGAGGATGCCGCCGAGCCCCGGTTCGACGCGCGGCGCAGGGCGCAGCGTGCCGTCGCGGGTGAGCGCGCTTACCATGAAGCGATGCCACAACCGCGCTGGCACGCTGCCGCCGACGACGCCGTGCATCGGGGTGTTGTCGTCGTTGCCGACCCAGACGCCGACGACCAGATTGCCCGCGAAGCCGATGAATAGCGCGTCGCGGTGCTCCTGCGTCGTGCCGGTCTTGCCGTAAGCGATGATCGGCAGCCGCGCGGCGGTACCGGTGCCGTTGCGCACCGCCGAGGCGAGCAGCTCCATCATCGGCTGTCGCGATGGCCACGGCCGCACCGCGCTGATAGTTCGCGCCAGCGTCGCCGCGACGCCCTGCCGCTGCTCGACCAGTCCCGTCGCGCGAATCGGATGGCGGCCTGCTGCCAGCGCCGCGTAAGCCTGCGTCAGCTCGATAAGGCTAACTCCTGAAGTGCCGAGCGCGATCGTCGGGTTAGCATCGAGCGGTGCGGTGATGCCGAGCCGCCTCGCCTCGCCGATCACCGCCGCGGTACCGACCTGCTGTGTCAAACGGGCGGCGGCGACGTTGCTCGACGCGGCAAACGCGGTAATTAGCGGCACCGCGCCACGATAGCGCCCGTCGTCGTTGTGCGGCGACCAGCCGCCGATCGTGAGCGGCCGGTCTTCGACGATCGTGTCCGGGTCCATCCCCGCATCGAGCGCGGCTAGATAGACGAACAGCTTGAACGCCGACCCCGGCTGGCGCAGGCTCTGCGTCGCGCGGTTGAACGGCGTGGCTGCATAACCGGTGCCGCCGACCATCGCCACCACTCGCCCGTCGGGACGCATCGCCACCAGCGCCGCCTGCGTCGCGCCTTGGCCGCGGGCGGCCCGCAATGCGTCGGCGACATCGCGCTCGGCCTCGCGCTGCAGCGCCCGGTCGAGCGTCGTGCGCACCACGGTCTCGCCGTAGTGTGCGCCCTCGTCGCGCGCCGCGGCGTCGCTGGCCGCACGCGCCTGCGGCAGCACCCAGTCGGCGAAGTATGATCCCGAAGGCACCGCGCTGCGCCCTGGCCGGTAGCGCGCCGGAACCGCCGCGTCGGCGCGCGCGCGGCTGATCTGCCCGGTGTCGACCATCGCGTCGAGGACGAGATCGGCGCGGTCGCGTGCTTCGTCCAGGTGGCGGCTAGGGGCTAGCCGCGACGGGGCCTGCACGAGCCCAGCCAGCATCGCCGCTTCGCCCAGCGTCAACGCGCGCGGGTCCTTGTCGAAGTAAGTGCGCGCCGCCGCGCGCAACCCGTACGCCCCGTCGCCGTAATAGACGCTCGACAGATAGCGCGACAGGATCTCGTTCTTTGACAGCCGCGCTTCGAGCCAGAAGGCGATGATCACCTCCTGCAGCTTGCGCTTGAGCGTCCGGTCGCCGGTCAGGAAACTCGTCTTCGCCAGCTGCTGTGTCAGCGTCGAACCGCCCTGCACCGGGCCGCCGCGGATGTCGGACCACAAAGCGCGCGCGATACCACGCGGGTCGATGCCCCAATGCGAATAGAATCGCCGGTCCTCGATCGCGATCAGCGCGCCGGGCACATATTTCGGCAGCTCGGCAATCGAAACCGGGGCTTCCTTATAGTCGCCGCGCCGCGCAATCGCGTGATTGTCGGACGCAAGCAGCACCAGCGCCGGCTCACGCCGCGGCTCGAGCGCCCGGCCGAGCGGCGCGGTAATCAGTAACCATATCAGGATAATAACGAAGGTTAGCGCGACGACGCTAAGGATGCCGCGCCAGTGGCGGCGGACAAAGCCGCGCTGCCGCCGCTGATCGGGCGGGGTGGGGATGACGAGGTCGTCGGGAAGGGCAGCGGAGCGGAACATTAGCGGGTGGGCACAAGACCGAACCGCTGCTTCGTGCTCCCCCTCTCCTCTTGGGGAGGGGGAGCAGCAGTAAGGGCAGAAACAGTGAAGCTCCTCACGCCCGCTCCCGCGTCGCGGTAAACCGCAGCTTGCCCTCGCGCTGCTGCGTGTAGTTGAGTTCCCACTGGTCGCGCGCCATGAACACCGGCGCGCCGTCGCGGTCCTCGGCCATCGCGCCACGGTGCGTGTCGATGAAGGTTTTGAGGTCTAGCGGGTTGTCCGCCGCGATCCAGCGCGCGGTGTCGTACGGCGACGGCTCGAGCCCGGCGGCAACGTTATACTCGGCTCCGAGACGCGAGATCAGCACGTCGAGCTGGAGCTGCCCGACGACGCCGATGATCCAGCCCGCCCCGATCAGCGGGCGGAACAGCTGGGTGACGCCCTCCTCGGCCATGTCGGTCAGCGCGCTCCTGAGCTGCTTCGCCTTGGTCGGATCGCCGAGCTTGACCCGGCGCAGGATCTCGGGCGCGAAATTGGGGATGCCGGTAAAGCTCAGTTGCTCGCCCTCGGTCAGCGTATCGCCGACGCGCAGCACGCCGTGGTTGGGGATCCCGATAATGTCACCGGGATAGGCTTCATCGGCGATCTCGCGGTCCTGCGCGAAGAAAAATATCGGCGAGTTGATCGCGATCGCCTTGCCAGTGGCGACCTGCTTCAACTTCATGCCGCGGCGGAACTTGCCCGAGCAGACACGCAGGAAAGCGATGCGGTCACGATGCTGCGGGTTCATGTTGGCCTGCACCTTAAAGACAAAGCCGGTAACCGCTGGCTCGTCGGGAGTGACTGCGCGCGGTGTCGCCGGCTGCGTCCGCGGCGGCGGCGCGTATTCGGCGAGCGCGTCGATCAGCGCCTCGACGCCGAAGTCTTTCAGCGCCGAGCCGAACAGCACCGGGGTCAGCGCGCCCTTGCGGTACAGCGCGGGGTCGAGTGTCGCATAGCCGCCGAGCGCCAGTTCAGCCTGCGCCTGCAGCTGTTCGAGCTCGTCCGCGGGCATGTACTTGGCCAGCTTGGGATCATCGAGCCCAGTCATCTGCACGGTTGCGCCAGCGGTCTTGCTGTCGCCGACCGGCGGCGTGAAGCGGTTGTGGCGCAGGTCCCACAATCCGCGAAACTGCCCGCCTTGCCCGGCAGGCCAGTTGAGCGGTGCGACATCGAGCGCCAATATGTCGGCAATCTCGTCGAGCAGCTCGAACGGATCGCGCCCCTCGCGGTCGACCTT
Organism: uncultured Sphingomonadaceae bacterium; assembly: GCA_964247215.1. GTDB lineage: Bacteria > Pseudomonadota > Alphaproteobacteria > Sphingomonadales > Sphingomonadaceae > Polymorphobacter_B. The sequence goes on along the minus strand of CAXTTR010000007.1, from coordinate 13,756 downwards.
GTTGATGAAGGTCAGGATCGGCACATCGCGCAGGCGGCATACTTCGAACAGCTTGCGCGTCTGCGCCTCGATGCCGCGCGCCGCGTCGATGACCATCACCGCGCTGTCGACTGCGGTCAGCGTCCGGTAGGTGTCCTCGGAAAAATCCTCATGTCCGGGCGTATCGAGCAAATTATATGTTACCCCGGCGCGCTCGAAGGTCATCACGCTCGAGGTCACCGAGATGCCGCGCTGCTGCTCGATCTTCATCCAGTCAGAGCGTGCCCGCCGATTGTTGCCGCGCGCTCGCACCTCGCCCGCCAGATGGATTGCGCCGCCGAACAGCAACAGCTTCTCGGTCAGTGTCGTCTTACCGGCGTCGGGGTGCGAGATGATCGCGAAGGTGCGGCGGGGGTTGGGAATATCGGCCATGAAGGTCGGTTTAGCGCCCAACGGAACAAAGTGCCACTTCCCAGCGAGTCACCGGCACGATACAGCATATCGCATGCTTAAGCCGCGTATCATTTCGCTGCTGACCGCCGCTACGCTGGCAGCAACGCTTCTAGTGAGTGCGCCAGCGACGGCGCAGGGCCTGTATATGCAGCCCAAATATGCCGCGATACTGCTCGACGCAGCGTCTGGCGAAATCCTGTACGCGCGGCAGGCGGATGCGCTACGTTACCCGGCGTCGATCACCAAGGTGCTGACGCTGTACATCGCGTTCGAGGCAATCGCGCGCGGGCAGATGAAGCTCGACGAGCCGATCTTCATCTCGAAGTTCGCCGCTGCGCAGCACCCGTCGAAGCTCGGGTTGAAAGCGGGATCGCAGATCCGTGTTCGGGACGCGATCAACGTCATCGCGACGCGCTCGGCCAACGATATTGCCGTTGCGCTCGCGGAGGCGCTGAGCGGCAGCGAAGCGGCGTTTGCCGAGCGCATGACGCTGACGGCCAAGCGCCTTGGTATGACGTCGAGCATGTTCGTCAATGCCACCGGGCTGCCTGCGGCGCGCCAGCTGACGACGGCGCGCGACATTGCCACGCTGAGCCGCGCGGTGGTGCGCGACTACCCCGAATTCTACAAAGTATTCAGCCAGGTCGCGGTCGACTACGAAGGCCAATCGATCAGCAACCACAATCATCTGCTCTCGACGCTGCCCGGCGTCGACGGGATCAAGACCGGTTTCACCAACGCCGCGGGATTCACGCTCGCCGCCAGCGCCGCGCACGACGGCGTCCGGCTGATCGCGGTGGTGCTCGGCAGCCCGACCCGGCTGGCGCGCGACGCCAATGTGACGACGTTGCTGGAAACCGGGTTTGACGTGCTCAAGCAGCGGCTGCACGGTGACGCGCCGACGGTGGCCTCGTATCTCGCCGAGCCGGACGATCTGTCTGACCGCGAGCTGCAAACGCTGGTTGAAACCGACGTGACATCGGACGATGACAATCAGCTGGCGCTGCTTAAGCCGCCCACGCCGCCAAAACTGCGGCGTAACTGGTGACGTCAGGCGCGATAGCCGCGACGAGGTGAGCGACCGCCGCTGGATCAGCTCGGGCTCAGTTTACGAAGCGCCGATCGGCTACTCCCGTGCGGTCATCGACGGCGACTGGATCTTCGTCTCCGGCACGACCGGCATCGACCCGCTGACCAAGGCGATCGCACCCGATGTCGAAACGCAATGCGCACAGGCGCTGGAAATCATCGCGGGCGCGCTCGCCGAGGCTAACGCCAGCTTCGACGATCTCGTCCGCGTGCGCTATATTCTGCCCGACGCGGCCGACTTCGAGCCATGCTGGCCGCAACTGCGCGCTGCGTTTGGCAAGGCGAGTCCCGCCGCCACAATGTTCGTCGCCGGGCTGATTGACCCCGCCTTTAAGATCGAGATCGAGGTCACCGCGCGCCGGGCAGCACCCGATAAAATCTAAGCGCCGCGTTGCCGCCGTGCGCGACCGGCTGCAGCCAGGCAAAGCGCGTACCGCGACCGAGTTCGGCGACCAACCCGTGCGGGGCCTCGTTCGCCAGCGTGACTGTCTCGCTATTTGTCGTGCAGTCGGCGACATAGCGCACGCCACGTGCCGCCAGTCGACTTCGGGCGATGACCGGGTCGGCCATCCACGTCTCGAAAGCGAACCGGTTGCCGATGTAACCGCGGTGAATACCCGACGAGACAACGCTGTGGGGCGTCCACACCAGCAACGTTCCCGACAGGTCGATCTGACTCAGTATCAACCCGGGAGCGAGCCTGGCGATCGTGTCGTAAGTGGCAGCGGCGGCGCAGCTGGCATCGGCAACCGGCGCAATCTTTACACGCTTCGGCACGATCATATCGGCCAGCAGTAATGTTACGCTCGCTACCAATACTATCGCAGCCAGCGCCAACGAGCTCCGCGAGATACGTACTGCAAGTGCCGCGGCGATCGGCATCGCAACCGCCGCGGCGGCAGCAATCGCACGGAACTGCCAGCCGGTAAGTAGCAGTGCCATTGCAGCCGCAGCGGTCAACAGCGCGTAGCGGTCACGCTCGACCCCGGCCGAGCGCCACGCCAGTCCCGCGCCCGCGGCGAGCATCGCCGTGCCGAATGCCATTCGCGCCAGCGCAATTGAAGGCGACCTGGCCCAGTCCTCCAAGGTGGTACGGGTTTAGGAGATATTGCTGATCCACAGCCGCAGCAGTAGCGGCCCGACCATGTCATAAGGCTTGCCAGCGACCTCGGGGTAGACCGCGACAATGACAGCGCCGCCCGCTGCGCCGATCGCGGCAACCAACGCCAGACGCTCGCGCCAGCCCCAGCGGGTCGGTGCTAGCGCGACGGCACCGGCGAACGCTGCACCGAGCAACAACGCCGTAACCACGTGCCCGCGCCCGATCGCATCGCCCTTGGCTATTCCCCAGTCGCCGATCGGCACGGTCAACGCGAATACGGCAGGTACTAGAATCGCGACTCCAGCAAACAAGCCGAGCGTAGCTTCGCGCACCGTCGCGCCCCGCGCCGCCCAGCGTAACGCTGCCCACGCTGCGATAACGACCAGATACGGGGCGGTCTCCATCCCTGTGCCGAGCGCCAGCGCCACCGCGAGCGCCGCGACAAGGCCGTGCCGCAGCCGCTGGCCCGCGGTTAGCGCGGTAAGCACGGCCAGCAATAGCACGATTTGCTGGCCGTGATGATCGATGCGCCCGGGCAGAAACTCCCACTGGAACTTGATGCCCGCCAGTGCCAGCAGTGCAGCTGGCAGGCGTGCTTCCGGCCCGGCAAGCGCCTCGGCGATGCGGACGATCAGCACGATCGCTACCGCGAGCAGGACCAGCGGCATGACCGTTACCGCCAGCCGCTCTGCTGCAAATCCGCCGAGAAACGGTGTCAGCAGAGTGATGGCCGCTGCAACCGGTAAGTCGGCGAGCCGCGACCAGTGCGTATGCAATCCCTGCGGCGGGTCGACGCGGTACTGGGTTACATCCCACCAGGACTGTCCACCAAGCCAGTCGCGTATCTGCACCAGCCGCATGTAGTTATCAGGGTCGTTAAGGTTGAGCGCCGATGCTGCCTGCCGAAAAGGCAACAGTAGCTCGATAACCTCAACCAGCACCAGCGCGGCAACGACGGCCCAGCTACGAAGGAGCCAATGTGCGGCATGCACCAAGCGTAAGCGCGAATCCGGACCGGTCACTCGCAAACTGTTACCCCACCAATGTCTCGCGCTTGGCGCACCCCGCCCGCCACGCCATATAGCGTCTCATGCCCGTGCGCTCGCCCTGTATCAACATCTGCAACCTCGACTGCCAGCGGGTGTGCAAGGGCTGCGGGCGCACCCTCGACGAGATCGCCCGTTGGTCATCGGCGAGCGAGGACGAGCGCGTCGCGATTGTTGCAGCGTTACCGGCGCGCATGGCGCAACAGCGGCGGTGGAGGTGGTTACGGTGAAGCTAAGCGTACTCGATCAGACGCCGATCGCGGCGGGCAGCAGCGCAGCACAGGCGATCGCCAACACGCTCGACCTCGCGCGGCTGGCGGACAAGCTCGGTTACCACCGTTACTGGCTAGCCGAGCATCATGCCTCGGCGGCGCTGGCGGGATCGGCTCCCGAAGTGCTGCTCGCGGCCGTTGGCGCGGCAACGGCGCGCATCCGCATCGGCAGCGGCGGCATCATGCTACCGCATTATAGCCCGTTCAAGGTCGCCGAAAGCTTTAGCTTGCTAGCCGGGCTGTATCCGGGGCGCGTCGACCTCGGGCTCGGCCGCGCGCCTGGCAGCGACCAGCGTGCCGCGGTCGCGTTGCAGCGCGACCGTCGCGAGCTCGCGCCGCATGATTTTCCAGCGCAACTTGCCGAGCTGCTCGCATATCTCGACGACAATTTCGACGCCGCGCACCCATTCGCGTCGTTGGCGAAGACATTGCCCGGCGCGCCCGAATGCCCCGAGCCGTGGCTGCTCGGCTCGTCGCCCGACAGCGCCGCATGGGCGGCTGCCAACGGCCTGCCGTACTGCTTCGCCGACTTCATCAACAGCCGTGGCGCGGAGATCGCGGCGCAATACCGGGCGCAATTCTGCCCGTCAGCGCGACTGGCGCAGCCGTACACGATGACGGCGCTGTGGACCGTCTGCGCCGACACAGATGCAGATGCTGAGGCGCTAGCGAGCAGCGCGCGGATGATGTTTGCGCACTTGCTGGTTGGCAAGTCGATCGCGGTGCCCCCGCCCGAGCAGGCAGCCGCCTGGCTTGCCGCTAACGCCGCCGCCCTGCCGCCGCGCGCCAGCCGCCGGGTCATCGCTGGCAATCCGGAGACGGTGCGCCGCGGTATCGAAGCGGCGGCGTTGATATACGGGGCAAACGAGGCGATGCTGGTCAACATTGTCTACGACCACGCGGCACGGCGGCGGAGCTATGAGCTGATTGCGCAGGTGTTCGGGCTGAATGCACACGCCCTCAATCCAACGTTTAAGTCACCTGAGCCGATGTCTGCGTAGTCCGGCATCCCCCGCCTACGCGGGAATTGCGGATCACGGTTCGGCCCTACGAACCTCAGCTTACCGAAGACGGCACGCTGCTCGCCAGCGCCAGCCAGTCAATGATCGTGCGCGGGTGAGGCTCAGGTGCTCAGATCAGGTTGCACATTGCGGCGTGGCTCAGCGTTATGTGACATCGCTGGACGATGACAAACGCCGCCGATCCGGCTAGCCTGCATCGCTTAGGATGAGGGATGGCCGTGAACATTCAGACGAAGATCGAGACAGCCCCGATCGAGCAGCTCGCACCGCGCTGGCCGCGGCTTGACTGGCAGGACCCGCTGCTGCTCGACAGCCTGCTCACCGACGAGGAGCGCATGATCCGCGATTCGGCGCGCGCCTTCGCTGACGAGCATCTCGCCCCGGCGGTCCGCGCCGCCAACCGTAACGAGAGTTATGACCCCGACCTGATGCGTAAGTTCGGCCGCTACGGGCTGCTCGGACCGACGATCGAGGGCTATGGCTGCCCCGGCGTCAGCTATGTCGCCTACGGTTTGGTCGCGCGCGAGATCGAGCGCGTCGACTCGGCGTACCGCTCGGCAATGTCGGTGCAGTCGAGCCTCGTCATGTACCCGATCCACGCTTACGGCACTGAGGCGCAGCGCCAGAAGTATCTGCCCGGGCTGGCGTCGGGCGAACTGATCGGCGCATTCGGACTGACCGAGCCCGACGCCGGTTCGGACCCCGGCAGCATGACGACGCGCGCCCGCACGGCGCCCGGCGGTTATGTGCTCAACGGCGCCAAGATGTGGATTACCAGCGCGCCGCTGGCCGACGTCTTCGTGGTTTGGGCGAAATGCGACGACGATGTCATCCGCGGCTTCGTTATCGAGCGTGGCGACGCCGGGCTGTCGACCCCCAAGATCGAGGGTAAGTTTTCGCTACGCGCCTGGGTGACGGGCGAGATCGTGCTTCAGGATGTGCACATCCCCGCTGACCGCATGCTGCCCGGCGTCACCGGGCTGGCGGGGCCGTTCGGCTGCCTTAACAACGCGCGCTATGGCATCGCGTGGGGCGCGATGGGTGCGGCCGAGTTCTGCTGGCACGCGGCGCGGCAGTACACGCTCGACCGCAAGCAGTTCGGGCGTCCGCTGGCGCAGACGCAGCTGGTGCAGAAGAAGCTTGCCGATATGCAGACCGAGATCACGCTCGGGCTGAACGCCGCGCTGACCGCCGGACGTTTGCTCGACGAGCATCGCCTCGCTCCCGAAGCGATTAGCCTGATCAAGCGCAACAATTGCGGCAAGGCGCTCGATATCGCGCGGGTTTCGCGCGACATGCACGGCGGCAACGGCATCTCGGACGAATACGGCGTCATCCGGCATGTGATGAACCTCGAGGCGGTCAATACATATGAGGGTACGCACGACGTCCATGCGCTTATTCTCGGGCGGGCGCAGACGGGGTTGCAGGCGTTCTTCTAAGGCTACTGCTCCGTCTCCTTCTTACCGGTGGGTGGGATTCTTGGTGCAATGGGCTGTCGTTGGTTAGTGAAGAGCCCGCCCCGACCTCACTGTAAGAAAGGGAGGGAGCGGAAATAGCAGTCAGCTCCGCCGCACCACCAAGCTTGCTACCCACCCTGCCAGTAACGCCAGCGCCACCGCGCCTAGCCCGTATTCCAACCCATGCCGGTGCGCCGCGACGTACACCCAGCGCTCGAAGCCCGACTTGCCGATATAGATCGGCGTTGTGGCGCGGGCGATCACCTTGCCTTTGCGGATCAGGTAGATTTCCGCCGCGTAATCACCGACCGGAACCGCCGACGGGATCGCGATGCGCGCCTGGTACAAGATGTTCTGCGTAACGTGCACAGCTCCTTCGTGCTCGGCGTAGAGCCCGGCGCGGCGGCGTAGTTCGATCAGCCCGGCCTGAAAAGCGTTTCCGGTTTCGGGCGAGTCCATGCCGGTTGGCGACAGCTGGAGGTAGTCGAGCCCGATTTCCCAGATTGCCGCGTTGCGCTCGTCGACGAGCGCGCTGATCGGGGCCGAAGTAGCGACACTGTAAAAGCTCGGCGCGGTTTCGAAGCGGACGCTGTCGGTGTTGATCCAGATGCCCGCGACACGCGCTTTCTTGCGCAGCGTGATTGGCACCGCGGGTCCGCGCACGACGATCGCCAGCCCTGGCTTCTCGTCGGGGACAGTGCCAGGCGGATACTCAATCGCGCCGAAGACCAGCAGCTCGGCACCCTTGAAGGTATAAATGATATCGATGCGGTTCTGGCTGACGTTGGTGATCAGCCGCACTGGTGCTGCTCCGGCGCAGACCAGCCAGAGCAGTGGCAGCAACGCAGCGCGCCATTTCACCCGCTGAATACCGAATACAGCTCGGCCGGACGCACCGTCAGGCCGACGGCCAGCCGCGCCGCGACGCCGACGACAAGTAACGCGAGCAGCAGCCGCAGCCGCTCGGGCGAGACTTTTTGCGCCACGCGCACGCCGAATTGGGCGCCGAGCACGCCGCCCGACAGCAGCAGGATGGCAAGCACGATGTCGACCGTCTGCGACTGCACCGCGTGCAGTAAAGTCGTCGCGGCTGTGACGAAGATGATTTGGAACAACGACGTTCCGACGACGGTGCTCGCCGACATGCCGAGCAGGAAAATCAGCGCCGGCACCAGGATGAAGCCGCCGCCGATACCCATGATCACCGTCAGCACGCCAACCGCGATGCCGAGCAGCAGCGGCGCGAGCGGCGAGATGTACAGCCCCGATTTATAGAAGCGCATTTTGCCGGGTAGCGCGGCGACGTACTTGTTGTGCCGGTGCAGGCGCGCAGGACGCCGGGTCCCGCGCGCCTGCCGCCGCAGCGCCATTGTCGCCTCGTACAGCATCAAGCCGCCAACGGTGCCGAGGAACAGCACGTAGATCAGGTTGATGGTGACGTCGATCTGGCCGAGCTGCTGCAGCCAGCGGAACAGGATCGAGCCAAGCCCCGCTCCGATCATGCCGCCCGCGACCAACACCGCGCCCATGCTGACATCGACGCCGCCGCGCTTCCAATAGGCCAGCGCGCCCGAAACGCTGGCACCGGTGATCTGGGTTGCCGATGAGGCGACCGCAACCGCCGGTGGTATCCCGTAGAAGATCAGCAGCGGCGTCGTTAGAAACCCGCCGCCGACGCCGAACATTCCCGAGAGAAAGCCCACGACCGCGCCGAGCAGGACGATGACGGCAGCATTGACCGAGATTTCGGCAATCGGAAGATAGATGTCCATTGGCGCGGCAACGATAGCGAGGGCAGGGGGCGGGTTCCACCCCTGTTGGCGCGCTCGGAAGTTAGCAAAAGGCCCTCACCCACCCTCACCCACCCTCTCCCGGACGATCGGGAGAGGGTGGGTGAGGGCCTTACTTCTGCTTCTGCTCAACCGAAGCCACCCCAAGCCGCGCCAGTTCCACTTTCGTGCACCGGTCCACCACCACCGTCAGCCCGGCCGCCTCCGCCCGCGCTGCCGCCGCCTCGTTCACAATCCCCAGCTGCAGCCATACTGCCTTAGCCCCAACCGCAATCGCCTGGTCGACGACCGCATCAACCTCCTCCGCGCGCCGGAACACGTCGATGATGTCGATCGGCTCGCCAATCTGGGCGAGTTCGCGCCAGACAAACTCGCCGTGCACATGCTCGCCGGTGATGCGCGGATTGACCGGGTAAACGCGGTAGCCGTGGTCCTGCAGCGCCGCCATCACCTGATTACTCGGCCGCAGCGGGCTATCCGAAATACCGACCAGCGCGATGACACGCGCCTCGGTGAGCAGCGTGCGGATCGTATCGTCGCTGGTGACCGGCATGGGACAGCTCCTTCGATAACTTGCGACTAGATGCTGACGCTCTCAGCAACGCGCGCAGCCAGTGCAGCAAACGCCTCCGCCTGCGGTCCGTTGCCAGCCGCTGGGGGACTTCCCGCATCCGAAGCCGCACGCAACTCACCGTCTAGCGGGATCGCGCCGAGGAAGTTCACACCGAGCTTGGCCGCCGTGTCCTGAGCGCCGCCGTGGCCGAAGATGTTGCTACGTTCGCCGCAGTGCGGACAGGCGAAGTAGCTCATATTCTCGATGATTCCGAGTACCGGCACCCCGACTTGGCCGAACATGGCGATGGCGCGGCGCGCATCGATCAGCGCGAGGTCCTGCGGCGTCGAGACAATCACGGCGCCACTGGGTTTCAGCTTCTGCGCCAGCGTTAGCTGGATGTCGCCGGTGCCGGGCGGCAGGTCGACAACGAGGCAATCGAGCATCCCCCAATCCGCCTGCTCGACCATCTGCAGCATGGCAGATGACGCCATCGGGCCGCGCCAGACGATCGCTTTCTCGGGGTCGGTCATCATGCCCATCGACAACGCCGTGATCCCGTGGACGCTGACCGGTTGCAGCCGCTTGCCTGCCAGTTGCGTCCGGCCCGTGATGCCGAGCAAGGTCGGCACCGACGGGCCGTAGATGTCAGCGTCGAGCAACCCGATGCTCAGCCCGCGTCTGGCGAGTGCGACAGCAAGGTTAGCCGCGACGGTCGACTTGCCGACGCCGCCCTTGCCGCTGGCGACCGCGACGATGGTGCGGATGCCGGGAACCGGTCCGGCGCTCGGGGCGACGGTCGATGGCGGTGCGCCGCCCTTCTCGGCGGTTAGGATCAGCCGCGCGGCGGTGATGCCCGGCACCCGCCGTACCGCGAGTTCGACCGCGGCGCGCAGGCGCTCGGCGGCATCGCGGTCGAGCCCGTCGACCGCCAGCACCAGCCCGGCGCTGCCGTCCGGGCGCACGACGATGCCGCTGGCGCGGCTGCTATCGACGACGCTGCCGGCACCCGCCGGATCGGCGACGGCGGCGAGCGCGGCCGTGACTTCGGCGACTGTCGCCATCTTACGATTTCCTAATTTTCCGCGGCATCGCGGCCATCTCGCAATCCCATTGCGTGAGCCGTATATAGCGGTGCAGCAAACACGCAAACGTACGGGAAATTGGATGCCCTGGCAGAGCAACAACGAAACGCCGGGCGGGCCATGGGGCAGTGGCTCCGGCAGCGGCGGCTCCGGCTCGGGCAGTTCCGGCGGTGGCTCGGGCGGTGGTGGCCCGAAGAGTCCGTGGGGCGAGGGCCCGCCGCCGCGCCGTCCACCACCGGGACGCGGGCCGTCGGGCAACACTGACTTCGACGCCTTTATACGCCGTAGTCAGGACAAGCTGCGCCAAGGGTTGCCCGGCACCGGGCCGCTCGGAAGCAAGCCGTGGCTGATCGGTGCGGCGGCTATCCTTGGTATCTGGTTGGTCACGACGTCGACCTACCGCGTTCAGGCCCAGGAGCGCGGCATCGTACAACGCTTCGGGCGGTACATCGAGACAACTGGTCCGGGCTTCCACTTCAAACTGCCGTCGCCGATCGACACTGTGGTCAAACCGAAAGTTGAGCAGGTCAACTCGGTCGACATCGGCGCGACCGACGGCGGGGCCGAGAACCTGATGCTGACCGGCGATCAGAATATCATCGATATTGCTTACGCGGTGCGCTGGAAGATCAAGGATCCCGAGCGCTATCTGTTTGTGCTTGCCGACCCCGATCAGACGATCCGCGAAGTGGCTGAGTCGGCGATGCGCTCGGAGATCGGCCGTGCGACGCTGAACGACGCGATCGGGCCGCAGCGCGCGCAGATCGCCGAACAGGTGCGCGAGCGCATGCAGGACCTGCTCGACAACTATCGTTCGGGCATTGAAATCCGCGGTGTCGACATCAAGCAGGCCGATCCACCGGCAGCGGTCGACGCGGCGTTCAAAGATGTCTCGGCGGCGCAGCAGGACGCGCAGCAGGCGCTCAACCGCGCGCGCGGTTACGCCCAGCAGGTGCTAGCGCAGGCGCAGGGTGCGACGGCGTCGTTCGATGCGGTTTACGCGCAGTACAAGCTCGCACCGGAGGTCACGCGAAAGCGTATGTATCTGGAAACAATGGAACAGGTGCTCGCCAAGACCGACAAGACGATCGTCGAGCCGGGGACGAACGTTACCTCCTACCTGCCGCTGCCCGAAGTTCAGCGTCGCGCCCGTGCCGCGGCTGTCGACCAGACCGCTCCCGCCACCACCACAGCCGTGCAGGCCAAGTAGATGAACCTCGTTCGCAATCCGCTGCCATGGGCGATTGGCCTGGTGCTGCTTTTCGTCGTGCTGGCGAACAGCTTGTTCCGCGTGTCTGAGACGACGCAGGCAATTATCCTGCGGCTCGGCAAGCCGGAGCGTATCGTCAACGGCTTCGACCCGCGCGAGCGCTTCGGTTCGGGCGATGCCGGGCTGCAGCTTAAGATCCCCTTCATCGAGAATATCGTTAATGTCGACAAGCGCGTTCTCGATCTCGACATGCCCGAGCAGACGGTGCTGTCGACCGATCAGCTGCGGCTTGTCGTTGATGCATTTGCGCGCTTCCGCATCGTCGACCCGCAGCAAATGTATCAGACCGTTGGCACCGAGGAGCGTGCCAAGGATGCGCTGGCGCGGATTCTGGCGTCGCGGCTCAGGAATGAACTCGGGCGCAAGCGCTTCGACGAGTTGCTAAGCCCCGAGCGCACCGCGTTGATGGACGACATCCAGGCGAGTGTGAATAAACAGGCGAAGCAATATGGTGCTGAAATCATTGACGTGCGGATCAAGCGGGCCGACCTGCCGACCGGCGCACCGCTCGACTCGGCGTACACCCGGATGAAGTCGGCGCGCGCGCAGGAGGCGCTGACAATCCGCGCGCAGGGCGGCAAGCAGGCACAGCTAGTTGTCGCCGAAGCTGACGCCAATGCGGCGCGCATCTACGCCGAAAGTTTCGGTAAGGACCCGGACTTCTACGCCTTTTATCGCGCTATGCAGGCGTACCGCGAAGCATTCAAGGACGGCAGCGGCACCTCGATGGTGCTGACGCCTAACAACGAGTTTCTACGCGAGTTTGAAGGGCGGCGGAACGCCCGCTAGGAGTGCCGACCTGCGCTGGACCGTGTATTATTCAGGGCGGGTTCAGCGCTGAAAATTTACTTGCCTGTTGCTGTTTTACATCGCTGCCCGGCGTTACCATATCCGATGGCCCGGTTACCCAGGAGAAATCATTCGTGCGCATCGTCCGCAGCCTAATCCCTGCCGTTGCATTGGTGGGCGGTACCGCTGTCCTCATGCTGTTGCCTGCAGGCGCGCAGATCGCGACGCCGCAGGCCGTAGCTCCGCCGGCCCAGAATGCTACCGCACCGGCAATGCCCCTCGGCGGCCCGATGGGCGCGCCCCATAGCTTCGCCGACTTGACCGCGAAGCTGTCACCAGCGGTGGTCAACGTTTCGACGACGCAGAAGGTTGAAGTCGGCCGTTTTCCGCATCTCGGGCAGGGCGGTGGTGACGGCGCTCAGGGAGGTTCAGGCAACCCTCTTGAGGAGCTGTTCCGCCGCTTTCAAGAGCAGCAGGGCGACGGCGGCGCGCCGGTAACGCGCGAGGCGACCTCGCTCGGTTCAGGCTTTATTGTCGATCCGTCGGGCTACATCGTTACTAACAACCACGTCATCTCGGGCGGCGAGGGCAAGGCACCAGTCGAGTCGATCACCGTGACGCTTGCCGACCGCAAGGAATATAAAGCGCGTGTCATCGGCCGCGATACGCTGTCCGACCTCGCGCTGCTAAAGATCGATGCGACCAACCTGCCATACGTCAACTTTGGGGACAGCAAGTCGGCCCGCGTCGGCGACTGGGTGATCGCCATTGGCAATCCGTTTGGGCTTGGCGGCACCGTGACGGCGGGCATCGTCTCGGCGCTGCATCGTAATATCCAGTCGGGCCAGTACGACCGCTACATCCAGACCGATGCCTCGATCAATCAAGGAAACAGTGGCGGGCCGCTGTTCGATATCAACGGCAACGTCATCGGCATCAACACTGCGATCTTCTCGCCGAGCGGCGGCAACGTCGGGCTCGGCTTCGCGATCCCCGCCGAACAGGCCGCGCCGGTTATCCAGCAACTCCGCACCGGCAACAGCGTCAAGCGTGGTTACCTGGGCGTCGGCATTCAGCCGATGAGCGAAGATATTTCCTCAGCGCTCGGACTGCCCAAGGATCACGGCGAGATCGTTCGCTCGGTCGAGCCGAACGGTCCGGCAGCGCGCGCCGGGCTTAGGCAGGGCGACGTCGTGACACGCGTTGCTGGGCAGGATGTGACTTACGACAATACGCTAAGCATAATCGTTGCCAATACGCCGGTGGGCTCACACGTCCCGATCGACGTGATTCGCGACGGCAAGCGCCAGACGCTGACGGCGCAGATCGTGCTGCGGCCATCGGAAGCAATCGTGCGTGGTCAGGTCGAGCCGACTCCTGATCAGAAGCCGGCCGCGGGTGGTGCGGTGCCTGGCACCGAAGCGGCACGCCAGAGCCTCGGCATCACGCTTACTCCACTGACTGGCGAAGTGCGCGGGCAGCTCAAGCTCGGTCAGGGCGTGCAAGGTGTCGTTATCGCGCAAATCGACCCGAACAGCGATGCGGCGGCGAAAGACTTGCAGCGCGGTGACGTTATCCTGTCGATCAACCAGCGCCCGACGCCGACGCCAGCGGCTGCAGCAGCTGCGGTGGCCGAAGCGCGCCGGGCCGGCCGTGACACCGTGTTAATGCTGGTCCAGCGCGGGACGAACCCGGGGCTGTATATCGGGATCAAGCTGCAGGGTAAGTGATAGAGGCGGGGCTGGGCTGTAATGAATGTCGTCCCCCCTGCACGGGGGTGACGGTGATCTGGATCTAGGCTCAGGACTCATTGATTACAGCCAGAAGATGACGGTTGCGGCGATGC